>DASQYL010000329.1:0-7159 GCA_035639235.1 Pyrinomonadaceae bacterium
ACGTGCCGAGATTTAAACCCGAGCCTTGTTTCTCCAAGCGCTTGAAATACTCATCGAGTGTGTGCCAATTAACCGTCAGATTGTACCGGCGATTGAAATCTTCCTGCTCTTTGAGAATGCTATCGTTAACTGGCGCGATCGATTCGCCCTCGCCGGTGATTTCCGTCGTGACCCCCATCATCACCTTGCTCATGCCGCGCGGATCGACGAGGAGAAACTGTTCTGATTGGCCCAACATGTCGATGAAACCCGGCGCGACGACTTGTCCGCGCGCGTCGATCTCGCGTTTCGCCTTTACGCCGCGCAGGTTTCCCATCTCTGCGATGCGGTCCCCTTTGATCGCCACGTCGTTATTGAAAGCCGCGCGTCCCGTGCCGTCGATGACCCGGCCATTGCGAATGATGATGTCGTATTCCACGGCCTGTGTGTTTGCGATGTTCGAACCTAGGATCATCCCCACCAATGAAATTAAGAAAATTATGGCAACAATTCTCATGATGTTTGTTTATTTGGCTTAGCCGCGAACGCGCGCATAATGCCAGCAAACCGGCGCAATGTATAGAGCAACGAGCTGATCTCGCGTGTTATACTGGCCGACAGCAAAGAGAGGACAAATGGCAACAGAGCTTCGTTTCACCACGGCTGATCTCGAAGTCATGCCCGATGACGGGAAACGTTATGAAGTCATCGATGGAGAACTCTACGTGTCAAAGCAGCCAAGCTACCATCACCAGTACACCTGCACCATCATTTCAACTTTGCTCACTAACTGGAGCAAGCAAGCCGACAATGGACGTGTGGTGCAAGCACCCGGTGTGATCTTCGCTGAAGACGATGCGGTCGCGCCGGATGTCATATGGATTAGCAGCCAGCGCTTGCCAATCGCTCTGGGCGAAGACGGTAAGTTTCACAAAGCCCCCGAACTAATCATCGAAGTGTTGTCGCCGGGATTTGCAAACGAAAAGCGCGATCGCGATGCCAAGCTGAAACTTTATTCACGGCGCGGTGTTGACGAATATTGGATTGTCGATTGGCTAATGCGTGCAGTTGAGATCTATCGTCGTCAGAACGCAGCGCTGCATCTGGTAGACACTTTGCGCAGCGAAGATGTTTTGCAGACGCCGCTCCTTCCTGATTTTTCCTGTGTAGTGAGCACGCTCTTCGATAACGACGTGCCGCAATCTTCCTGATTGAACAAAACCTCTCAGCCAGTGACGGTTGCTGAAGTGGCGCGAGCTGTTCAAGGCCGCGCAGACGGAAACGAGCGCGCAATTGTGACTGACGTGACGCACGACTCGCGTGAGGCAAAGCCGGGTAGTCTATTCGCAGCGGTGCGCGGGGAACTCTTCGATGCGCATAAATTCATTCCCCAGGTGATGCAGCAGGGCGCGATCGGTGTGATTTCTGAATTGGATCGACCGGCGGATTTCAATCGCGCATGGATCAAAGTTGAAGACATCCGTCGGGCGATGGCGGTTGCCGCGGCCGAAGTTCATCACCATCCGTCGCGCGAGCTGAAACTCGTAGGTATCACCGGCACGAACGGCAAAACGACTTGCGCGTATTTGATTGCTTCCATTCCTGAAGCCGCCGGTGAACCAGTTGCGATGACAGGCACCGTTGAATATCGGCTCGGCCCGGAACGAAAGAAGGCGGATCGCACGACGCCTGAAGCGCCGCATATGCAGCGGCTTCTGCGACAGGCAGTTGAAATCGGATGCAGGACTGCGGTGATGGAATGCTCGTCGCAGGCGATGGATTTTTATCGTTGCGATGAACTCGATTACGAAGTCGCTGTGTTTACCAATCTCACGCGCGACCATCTCGACTATCACAAGACGATGGAAAATTACTGGTACGCGAAGCAGCGTCTGTTCGATGGACGTCTGGGATCGCGGCCAAAGACATCGGTAATCAATGTCGATGATGGGCATGGCGTTGAGCTGGCAAATCGGTTGCAGGGCGAAGGCTTGCGGGTGATCACCTACGCGGTGAAGTCCGAAGCGAATATCACGGCTCGTAATGCTGAGTTTTCGTTGGACGGAATGCGGTTCCGACTGGAAATAACGAGCGGGTCGGCAGACACGCCATGGCACGCTGGAAGCGCGCGTACCCAGATCGATTTTCAATCGCCGCTGGTTGGTCCGCCACATATCTACAACACGCTGGCTGCCGTCGCGAGCGGACTGGCACTGGGATATTCGTTAGACGTGATCACGAAAGCGTTATCGCAATGCGCCGGCGCGCCCGGGCGGTTTGAACGTGTGCCGCATGACGCCGACTTCGCCGTGGTCGTCGATTACGCGCACAGTGATGATGCTTTGCTTAACGTGCTGCGCACGGCGCGCGAGGTGACTAAAGGAAAAATCATCACCGTCTTTGGTTGCGGCGGCGATCGTGATCGCAGCAAACGCGCGCCGATGGGAGAAGCCGCCGGGTCGTTGAGCGACGTCGTAATTCTTACTTCCGATAATCCGCGCACTGAAGATCCAAATCGAATTCTTGGTGACGCGGAAGAGGGAATTCGCAAGACTGGCAAGCCTTTCGAAAAAATCGCCGATCGTCGAGAAGCAATTCATCGCGCGATTGCCCAAGCTACGACGGGCGACCTCGTTCTAATTGCCGGCAAAGGCCACGAGGATTATCAAATCATCGGCCGTGACGTCTTTCATTTCGACGACAAAGAAGTCGCGCGTGAGGCATTGGCCGCGCGGTACTCTAGATCCGGACAAGTTCGACCCACCAACCAACAATGATACCCAAACCGGGGACTTCTTATGACGTTGCGGTCATCGGGGCCGGAGTGTTCGGGGTGTGGACCGCGCTTCAGCTTCGGCGGCGCGGCGCGCGCGTGATCCTCATCGACGCACATGGACCAGCGAACAGCCGGTCCAGTTCCGGAGATGAATCGCGCATTATCCGCATGGGTTACGGCGGCGATGAGATTTATACGCGTTCCGCCGTGCGGTCGCTCGATTTGTGGAAAGAATTGTTTGCGCAAGCCGGTGCGTCGTTGTTTCATCAAACCGGCGTTTTGTGGTTGGCCCACGAACATGACCCTTATCCATTGCAGACCGTCGAGACGCTACAGCGTGTGGGCGTGAAATGCGAAGTGTTGACGCCGCATGAAGCCGCGACGCGCTATCCGCAATTCGCATTTGACGGGATCTCATGCGCCGTGCTCGAACCGGAGAGCGGCGTGCTACTGGCGCGTCGCGCAGTTCAGGCGGTCTTCAATGAAGCGATGCGCAATGGGGTTGAATATCTTCTCGATGCCGTGGTCGCGCCGGTTGCCGCAAGAAAACTGGAATGCATCGCTCTCACAAGCGGCGGCGCGATATCTGCCGAGAACTTCGTGTTTGCGTGTGGACCGTGGCTCCCGAAATTATTCCCAGATTTGCTGGCTAATAGAATTCGTCCAACACGACAGGAGGTTTTCTATTTCGGTACGCCTCCCGGCGACGTGCGATTTGCCTCGCCACCGTTGCCGACGTGGATCGATTTCAAAAATGAAGCATACGGATTGCCGGACATCGATGGCTGCGGATTGAAGTGTGCAATCGATCGGCACGGTGAGACCTTCGATCCGGACACCGGCTACCACATTGCTACCAGCGAAGGCCTGGCGGAGGTTCGTCGATATCTCGCACGCCGAATGCCTGCTATGAAAGACGCGCCGCTAATCGAATCGCGCGTCTGTCAATATGAGAACACCTCGAATGGCGATTTTCTCATCGATCGCCATCCGGATTTCGACAACGTTTGGCTGGTTGGTGGCGGCTCAGGCCACGGCTTCAAACATGGACCGGCAATTGGTGAATATGTAGCCGAGAGGATCGCAGGCAGCGAAGAAATCGAACCACGGTTTAGCCTGACAGGTAAGAAGACCGAACAAGAGCGCGCGGTTTATTGATTCGCACAGTTTCACGCGGTGGTTGCTTCGGCGGCCTCGGCATTTCTTTTCACGATTACCAAAGTAATGTCGTCGGCAGCGGGTGTGCCCTGGCAGAATTTAGTCAAGGCTGACTCGATGCGATCGCGGATGCCGCCGGCCGAAGTGTCCAGATTTCGCGCGACCACTTCATACAAGCGCGTCGGCCCAAATTCCTCGCCGCTCGGATTGACAGCTTCCGACACGCCATCCGAATAGACCACCAGCACGTCGCCGGGGCGAAGTTGGGTGCGGCCTTCGCGGAACTCGGCGTCGTCCATGATGCCGAGCGGCAAACCGCCGGCAGCGAGTTGCTCCATCGTTCCGCCGGCATGCACGATTAACGGCGGGTTGTGACCGGCGTTGAGGAAGGTCAGCAGGCCGGCTTTCGGATCGAGTTCGCCGTAGAACAAAGTCACGAAGCGATTTGGCGGAATGCTTTCGACGAGATAGCGATTCACGGCGCCGATGGTTTCGCAGATTGAATCGTGCGTGTGGGCTTGCGCGTGGATGGCCGCGTGCAGCGAAGACATCAGCAGCGCTGCGGCCGTTCCTTTCCCGGATACGTCGCCCAGGGCGACGATCAACTTGCCGTCTTCACGCCGGATGAAGTCGTAATAATCGCCGCCGATCTCGTAGCAGGGGAAACTTATTCCCTGCAATTCCCAGCCGTCGAGCTGCGGCGCCGCCGCGGGCAGAAAGCGCTGCTGAATTTCGCTGGCGACCTGTTGCTCGCGCTCGAGGCGCTCACGCTCCATCTGCTCTTCGGTGAGCCGTGCGTTTTCGACGCGGATGGCTGCGACTGACGACAGCGTCGTCAGAACTTTCAAGTGATCTTCGGTGAAGCGAGCGTCGGACAAAGGCGAGTCGGCGTAGATGATGCCGAACACGTTCGCGCCCACGCCCAGGGGCACCGCGAGCACCGAGCGAACGCCTTGCAGCATGACCGTGCCGCCCATGAATCGCGGATCGGTCTGCGCGTCAGAAGTGAGGACGGACTTGCCGTTGGTCACGACCTCATCGATCACGGAACGGCTGATCCGAATCTCGCCAACTTCGCCGGCGCGATCGCGCAGCCGCGCGACGGCTACTTTCAGTTCAGGATTCTTCGCGTCACGCATCATGATCATGCAACGATCGGCGGGCACCGCTTCAAACACGAGCGCGACAATTTGTTCCAATGTTTCATTGAGCGTCACCGACGCCAGCAACGCCACGCCCACTTTGCCGATCAGGGCCAGCAGGTCGCTCTGTTTTGCCGGACGGGGAGCCGAGTCTTCGCGCGTGCGCGCGCCTTCGATGGCTTCGAATAAACCGGAAGTCGTGCGATCTGCTGATGACAATGCGATCGTCGCTTCGGGAATCGACGACGAATTATCAGTAATCATCGTCGCGCCGCTGCTGAGCGGAAACGCGCTGTCGTTGAAGACGATTTCGGTCTCGCCGATTTGAATCCGGCCGCCGCGCGTGAGCGTGATCGCCGACTCGACGACCGAACCGTTGTAGAGCGTCCCGTTGGCCGAGCCCAGATCCTGCAGCTTGAATTCGTCGCCTTCATTGCGCACCTCGGCGTGCACGCGCGAAGCGAACGGATCCGGAATACACAGATCGTTCCGCGCCGAGCGGCCGATCGTCACGCGCAGACGATTGATCTGAAAATGCTCAGCGGCGCGGTCAGGATATTTGACGATTAGTTCAGCCATCTGTCAGAACCACCTGCGTAAGCGGGTGGGTAATGCCTTCGCGAGGTGACCCGCCCGCTGACGCAGGCGGTCTGACCTCACCTTCTCATCCGTCGCTGGGGCATGATTGGGCCGCTGCGCCGCACGACGACAGTGCCAGCAATGTAATCATGCAATGCCCGTCCCGTCGAACTCACCGTTACGATCAGAAAGCCGAGCGCGAACGGAATGATAGATAGTGGATAGCCGATGAAATGCCGGATGACGGCCCGGATAATTCCCGGCGGTCCACCGCTCGTACGTTCTATGCGCAGTCCAGTAGTCCACTTACCGATCGAACGTCCGGTGAGACCGGCCAACACGCCGAGATCCGCGACCGCGACCAGAATAGTCAGAATCATGCCGACCTTTTCGGCGGTGCCGCCGGCCATGCGCGCGCCGCCGCCCATCAGTCGCGCAATCATGATGCTGAACACCAGGACCAACATCAGCACGATGTAATCAATCAGAATCGCGCCACAGCGAAGCGCGAACGGCGCGCGGTAACGGACTCGCACATGCGACTGGTGAGTCGTAGCCACGAAAGGAGGCTTTGCGGTTTCGATGTCAATAGCCATACGGGGGTGCGAATGAGCGAGCCGATAGATTAGAGAACGATTGTCGATGAGTCAAAGCGAGCGATTAACCGACCAGAAAATGCAGCGTAGTCTCGCCGAGTTTTATGCGGTCGCCGCTGTCGAGGTCGCGCGGCCGCCGGGGCTCGAGCCGGATGACGTCGTTAACGACGGTGCCGTTTACTGAGCCTAGATCTTCCACCTTATAAACATCGCCGTCGCGCCAGATGCGCGCGTGGCGCCGCGAGACTTTCGTGTGCGGATCGAAACGAGACAAATCGACCTCGGGAAAAATATTCGATAGCGGATCGGTGCGGCCGACGAGATTGCTGTCTTTCTGCAGATTGAACGAGGCGTCGAGTTCCGTCGTGCCGGCGACAATGAGTTTCGCGGTTGGCCGCGCGGCAAGTCTCCGGCTCGAATCGGCGATTGGTTGGCGCGAGCCGCAATGCGCGCAAAAAATATCGTCAGCAGCGATTCGTCCACCGCAGAACCCACAGAAAACAATCGCCACTGCCAGCGTTTCGCCGCCAAGCTGCTCAGCCGGAGCGCCGTAGCTAACCTGTCCCGATCGCAGCTTATTCAAATGTGCGCTAAGGGCGTCACGCATTTCCGCGCCCGATTGAAAACGTTGCTCAGGCTTGTATTCGACGGCGCGAATCAACAGTTGCTCGATCTCGGAAGTAAGTTGCGGATTGATCTGACGCGGCCGCGGGTTCTTGGTGAAATCGAAGATCAGCAGCGGATTATCCTGCGGGTCAGATCCGGTGACCAGATGAAACATCGTCGCGCCGAGGCTGTAGATATCGACGCGCGGATCGGCTTGCCCGCTGAACAATTCCGGCGGTGCATAACCCATCGTGCCGACCGCGGTGACGCCTTTCTCTTTTTTATTGACCCAACGTGCAATGCCGAAATCGATCAACATAATG
>DASQYL010000330.1:0-14196 GCA_035639235.1 Pyrinomonadaceae bacterium
TCGGCGACCTCGGCAAATAGAGGAGCCGAAGCCAACATATCCTCGCTGATTCCGGTTAACGTCGAGATGAACGGCGGAAGCGCGAGTTCGGGATTTACCAGCGATTCAAATTCATCGACAATTCTTCCGTGCGCGACACGACATGCGCCAATCTCAATGACACGCGTCGGGATCGACTTGGCCGCAATGGCTTCGACATCGACCACGACGAATTCGAGGTCGCTTAACGATCGCGATTCGATTTTGTCCAGCTTGATCGCGAGATGCTTCGCTTCCATATCGAAGCGCGGGTCGTTTTCGACCAAATCACGCACTAGCGAAGCGGCCAATTCTTCGGTAGCGTTGTTCAGGTGAAAGATCGAATCAGTTATCCGAGTGAAGGCGGCGCGGCCGCCGTTCTCCCGGACGAAATCGAATGTTTCCTGTACCAACGGCGAGTCTGAAATAAGATTTAGCGGCCTGGACACGAAGAGAATTGTAATCGGTACTTCCACGTTTCAAAAGTGCGCGGTTGAAACTTCAAGCTTCAGCTTGGTTATGATTCGACCCAAAATGAATATGAACGGTGAACTGCAATGACCAGCGACGAGGTAATCAGCTTATTCAAAGAAACCGGCGCGTTGCTCGAAGGACATTTTGTACTTTCCAGCGGCTTGCATAGTTCTGTGTACTTGCAATGCGCAATCGCTCTGCAGGAGACGCGAAACGCGATTGAATTCGGCGCGGCCATCGCAAATCACTTCCGCGATCATGGTATCGACACAGTTGCTTCGCCGGCCATTGGCGGACTCGTGATTGGTTATGAAGTTGCGCGGCAACTCCGCGTGCGATTCATCTGGACCGAACGCGAACAGGGGACGATGACTTTGCGCCGAGGCTTCACGATTAATCACGGCGAGCGCGTGCTGGTCGTCGAAGATGTGATCACCACCGGCGGATCGACCCGCGACACGATTGAGGCCTTACGAACCGCGGGCGCGGACGTTATCGCAGCCGCGTCGATAATCGATCGCTCTGGCGGTCGCGCCGATGTTGGAGTGCCGCGTGTTTCGCTGGCTACTCTCGACCCCCCTTCGGCCGCGACGGATGAATGCGACGCTTGCAAGCGCGGCGAGTCGGCGATTAAACCCGGCAGCCGAAAATCAGTGAGCGGTGAGCAGTAAGCAGTTGATTCGTTTCGCCGGCGGACCGTTATGATGGTAGGAACAATCGCTCAACAAAGTGTAATTGCTCACTGCTAACTCTTCATGAATTACAAGCTGCTCCTTCAATACGACGGCACTGACTTTCATGGTTGGCAGATTCAGGCGAATCTAAGAACCGTCCAGGGTGAACTTACGCGCGTTCTTTCACTGCTCGACGATCGCGAGGTGACGGTTCACGGCTCGGGACGGACGGATGCAGGAGTGCATGCCGAAGGCCAGGTGGCGAGCGCGCAGCTTGAGCGCGAGTTCACGCCTGAAAAGCTGCGCAATGCGATCAACGGAAACCTCGCAGATGACGCGCGGGTTGTTTGTGTAGAAATCGCCTCGGATGATTTTCATGCCCGGTACTCCGCGATTGGCAAGACGTATTGTTATCGCGTCATGAACGGGCCCGCCATCTCACCTTTTTGGCGGCGATACGCTTTGCATGAATCGCGTCAACTCGACATTGATCGAATGCGTAAGTGCGCGACTCTTTTACTCGGAGAGCATGATTGGACCGCATTCTCGGCGGCGCAAACGGAAGTTGAATCGCGGGTGCGCATCGTGAATGAATTGGAGGTCTCGCATCGTCCAGCGGACCCTGGCAGATCTGATCTGATCGAGTTGACGATCAGCGCGAACGGTTTTCTGCGATATATGGTACGGTCGATTGTCGGAACATTATTATGCGTCGGCAGAAATGAAATGGAAGAGTCGACGGTGAAACGAGCTATGGACAGCGGCGACCGTTCCCTGGTTGGACCAACGGCGCCTGCTCATGGTCTGACGCTTGTGAGCGTGCAGTATTAATTTTTAAGCCCTCTCCTTTTGGGAGAGGGTTGGGTGAGGGCGTGAGGAGTAAACCATCGTGTTAGGTGTGCGAGATGAATTCACTCAATGAGTGAGTTCATCTCGCACAAGTTCGCAATGGATCACTGTGTAATCCCTCATCCCCAACCCTTCTCCCATGGGGAGAAGGGAGCGCCGGTTTGCGCTGCGACGTACCCGCCGATTAAGATGCGCCTGATCGCACACGCCTGCTGATGCTGTCCGATTTCACTGATGTTGTCGCTCGGGGTTCGCCCGATCAGAAATTGCTTGCGGCCATCGACTGGGACCGGCTGCCGAGGCATGTCGCAATTATTATGGACGGCAACGGCCGCTGGGCGGCGCGGCGCGGGCAGCCGCGGATAGTTGGACACCGGGCGGGAGTCGAGGCAGTGCGCGCGGCGGTCGACACGGGCGCGCGGCTCGGACTGGGAGCGCTGACGCTTTACGCATTCTCTACCGAGAATTGGAAGCGCCCGCGTTACGAAGTCGAAGCATTGATGCGCATGCTGCGAAAATATCTGCGCATCGAACTCGAAGAAATTCATCGACAGAATATTCGCTTTCGAACAATTGGGCGCACCGCCGCGCTGGCGCCGCGCGTGCGGGATGAAATCGCGCGCGCTGCGGACCGGACTGCGAAGAACAGCGGCATGATCCTGAGCGTCGCGCTCAATTACGGCGGCCGTGCAGAAATCGTCGATGCCTGCCGCGCAGCCGCTACAAAACTTCAACGGCAAGGAAAATCAGTCAGCGATCTTAATGAGTCAAATATTGAAAGTGAACTCTACACCCGTGATTTGCCTGAGTTGGATTTGCTCGTACGGACCAGCGGTGAACTGCGCATCTCGAATTTTCTTCTATGGCAGATCGCGTATGCCGAGATTTATGTTACCGATACGCTGTGGCCTGATTTCCGGCGCCTCCAACTACTCGAAGCCATCGTCGATTATCAACAGCGCAGCCGCCGGTTCGGTGGTTTGAAGCTGGTCACCAAGCCACGCGCAGTCGCGAGCAGATGAGAGAAGAATGCTGCCTAATAGGCGGTACTCCAAACTTTTGAAAACCAATCAGTCACAAACGAAGGCGAGCTCGTTTCTTAATAAAATTCCACCATCGGTCTCGCGCATTCTGACGGCAGCGGTGCTGCTGCCGATTCTGATCGCCTCGATTTTGTTCGAACAACTTTCAATCGTCTTTTGTTTGCTCGTGGCCGTGGCCGTCATCCTGGGTGAATTCGAAGTGTGGGTGCTTGCGCGTAAGAAGCAGATCTATCCCGATAGGACGGCCGAGATTCTCGGCAGTCTCGCGCTGCTCGTGATTTTTTATTTCGCCCAACCGGGCAAGCCACTCGATCTGGCAATGTTGCAGCTTGTCCTTTTGTTATTGATCGTGGGCTCATTAACCGCGGCGATGGTCCGCGGCTCGCCTTACGATCGCATGCTGCCTTCGGTGGGGGTGACGATTTTAACCGTGATGTATGTCGCGCTGCTCGGTGGTCATTTGATTGCGGTGCGGAATGGATTTGCGCCGGCGCTATCACGACATCTGCTCTCATTTTTCTTTCTCGTCATTATGGGTTCGGATGTCGCCGCATACTATGGCGGCAGAATGTTCGGACGCCACAAGCTCGCGCCGACAATCAGTCCCGGTAAGACTTGGGAAGGAGCCATTGCCGGAATGCTGGCCAGTCTACTCCAGGCGGCGGCGTCGCACTATTGGTTCTTCTTCAATCTGCCATTGAAGTTTGCGTTGCCGCTCGCGGCCGTGATGAACGTGTTGGGAGTGCTGGGCGATTTGACCGAGAGCGCTCTGAAGCGCAGCGCCGGCGCAAAGGACACGGCGCAAATACTGCCGGGACATGGTGGCGTACTGGATAGAATCGATAGCTTGCTGTTCAATGCGCCGCTCATCTACTATTTTGCCTGGTCATATTTCAGTCGTTGATCGTCTGGAAAATCGATGAGCACAAAAAAGATAGTTCTAATCATCGGCGGCGTTGTTCTCGTACTGGGTCTGATCGTCGCCCTGTTTGTCGGCGGGATTGTTTTCTTTGTTTTTCGGACGATCGGTAACAGCGAAGCCGCCGAGACGGCGCGCACGTATTTGCGAAACAACGATCGGCTGAAACAGGATATCGGCGAGGTAAAAGAATTCGGCTGGCTGGTGACCGGAAACATCAACGTGACCAATGGCGACGGCGAAGCCACGCTGTACCTTAAAGCGATTGGCGAAAAGGGCAACGCGAAAACCCGAGTCGATCTCGCGTTTCGGAGCAATCGCGCGTGGCGCGTCACCGGCGCGTCGTATGAACGCGACGGGCAAACGATCGATTTGATGCAAGCGTACGGGCCTCCATCTTCGAATTCTCCCTAGCAGAAATTTATGTCTGTTCGTGGTATTGCCATTCTCGGCTCGACGGGTTCGATTGGCTGCAACTCGTTAAGGGTAATCGAGGCGCTCGGCGCCGAGCGCTTCAAAGTCGTTGCGCTGGCCGCCGGCCGCAACGTCAAGCAACTCGCCGATCAGATCGCGCGCCATCGTCCGCAACTTGTTTCGGTCGAATCCGAAACCGCGGCGGCTGAACTGCACGACGAATTGACCGCGCGCGGTTTCTTGTCACCGCGTTTGCTGGTCGGCGAAGCTGGCCTGGTTGAAGTCGCAACTCACGAGCAAGCTGACTATTTAATCTCAGCGACGGTCGGAGCGGTTGGCTTTGTGCCGACGTTGCGCGCGCTCGAAGCAGGAAAGCGCGTCGCGCTCGCAAACAAAGAGACGCTCGTCATGGCCGGTGAGTTGATGACGCGTGCTGCTGAAAAATCAGGGGCCGAACTATTGCCTGTAGACTCTGAACACAACGCGCTGCATCAATGTCTGCGCGGAGAGAAGCGTTCGGAGGTGCGACGGATCATCCTGACAGCTTCCGGTGGGCCATTTCGCACGCGCGACCGCGACGCGATGGCGAGTGCCTCAGTCGCCGAAGCTTTGCAGCATCCCACCTGGAACATGGGCGCGAAGATTACGATCGATTCGGCGACTCTGATGAACAAAGGCCTCGAGGTAATCGAGGCGCATTGGCTGTTTGGTTTCGGGCCGCAGGAAATCGACATCGTGGTGCATCCCGAGTCCGTGGTCCATTCGATGATCGAATTGGTTGACGGCTCGATCATCGCGCAGATGGGTGTGACCGATATGCGTCACGCAATTCAATACGCGCTTACCTATCCCGAACGTTGCGCTACGGATTTGCCGCCGCTTGATTTGACGAAACTGGCGACGCTGAATTTCGAACCGCCCGATCTCGATCGCTTCCCATGCATCGCTCTGGCCTATCGCGCCTTGAAAACCGGAGGCACCTTGCCGGCCGCCATGAATGCCGCGAACGAGGAAGCCGTGCATGCTTTTATCGACGAGCGCATCGCGTTTTCCGACATTCCACGGGTGATTGAAAAGGTCATGAACGATCACGAAAGCAGGCCCGCCACCGATTTGGAAACTGTCCTGCACGCGGACCGGAACGCGCGGCTGCTGGCTCGCGGCACGGTCGACGGACTGACTTCTGACGCGGAAGCGAGTGCCGCCTGAATCGCTACGAGAACCTTTCCCTAATCCACGTTTGACCTCGCCGATCACGATCCGTAAACTCAAACATCGATGATCCATTTCATCATGACATGGTTGCTGCCATTCGTCGTCGTCCTCGGGGCGGCGGTTATCTTGCATGAATTCGGCCACTTCATCGTTGCCAAGCTGTTTAAGATTCGCGTCGAGACATTCTCAGTAGGCTTTGGCCCACGACTGTTCGGGAAGAAATTCGGCCACACGGATTACCGAGTTTCAGCCATCCCACTCGGCGGTTATGTAAAGCTGGGTGGCGACGAATCGAATGCGCCGATCGAAGGCGAAAGCGCCGTCGACATTCCGGATGAAGAGCGGTTCGACTTGCGGCCGCGTTGGCAACGCATTTCGGTGGCGCTCGCAGGTCCAATCATGAACATCCTGACGGCGCTCGCGATTCCGCTGGCTGCTGGATTGATGTACGGCATCCCGTCGACGCCAACGCCGGTTGTCAGTTCGGTCACTCCTGGCGGCGCCGCGGAAGTCGCGGGCTTGCGGCCGGGCGATCGCATTGTTTCATTTAACGGGAATGCGAATCCCGATTGGGACACGATTAGCGGTGACGCGTTGCTATCGCCGAACGAAGCGCTACCGATGGTCGTCGATCGAAACGGCCAACAACTCAATCTGACGATCAAACCAAAAGCGTTGACGGTGGATGGTGAGACGGCTGGCGATCTCGAATTCATTCCCGATTATGGCGACGTGCAAGTGGTGATTGCCGACGTTGGCCCAAACACTGCGGCGGAGGCCGCAGGTTTGAAGGGCGGCGATCGAGTTCTGGCTATCGGAGGACAGACGGCGAAGAGTTCCGAGCAAGTGGTCCAATACATTCGCGCGCACAAGGACGAGCCTTTGGCGATGGATATCGATCGCCAGGGGCAGCCGTTGAAATTGACGGTGCGGATTCCTCCGGGTCAACAAATCATTGGCGTGCACATCGGCCAGAAGGTTCCATTTATTCGCGTCGGACCGATTGCGGCAACCAGATATGCGGTCGATTCAAACCTACGGATTCTGAAATTGACGGCCAAGGCGTTAGGCCAGGTGTTTCAAGGCAAGCGTTCAGTGCGCAATACTCTTTCGGGACCGATTGGAATCGCGCGCGAATCTTCGCGGGTGGTGTCTGAGTTAGGATGGGCGGGCGTCTTCACGATGTTGAGTTTTCTCAGTTTGAACCTGGGAGTTTTTAACCTGCTGCCGATTCCTGTGCTCGACGGCGGAGCGATCTTTCTCTTGCTGGTCGAGGCTGCCCTGGCGATTGTCGGGATGACGATTTCGATGCGCGTGCGTGAACGAATTCAACAGGTCGGATTCGTGTTCGTGATTCTGTTGATGGTTTTCGTGATCACGAATGACATCGTCAAACAAGTCTCGATTTCAAGAGGCTCTGGGAGCAATACACCTACGGCGAGTCCGGGGAAATAGGGTATCAGAAGCCCGCGCGTCAGCAAGGGCTCGTTTCGAAAGTTGCCCTCCCTGACGGTCGGGCTTCTGACACAAACAGACATGCGCAAATCTCGTCCAGTTCAAGTCAAGCACGTACAAATCGGCGGCGGTGCGCCGGTCGCCATTCAGTCGATGACTAAGACCGACACCGCGAACGTCGACGAGACCGTCAAGCAAATCGAAGAGATGGTCGCCGCCGGTTGTGAGATCGTGCGTCTCGCGGTACCCGACAACGACGCCGCTTTGGCCCTCAAAGAAATTCGCAGACGCGTTCCTGAAGTCCCGCTCGTTGCCGACATTCACTTTCATTACAAGCTGGCGCTAATGGCGCTCGAAGCCGGCATCGACAAGTTGCGTCTCAATCCCGGCAACATCGGCAAACACGAACGCATCGTCGAAGTCGTGCGCGCGGCGCAGGCACAGAAGGTTCCGATTCGCATCGGCGTAAATGGCGGGTCGCTGGAAAAGGATTTACTCAAGAAGTATGGCACGGCGACACCTGAAGCAATGGTCGAATCGGCCATGCGTCACATTCGAATCCTCGAAGAACTCGACTTCACGGACATCATCATTTCATTGAAGGCTTCCGACGTACATCGCACAGTTGCCGCTTATCGTCTGCTCGCCGAGAAAGTTGACTACCCATTTCATCTCGGCGTGACTGAAGCAGGCACTGCATTCACAGGCACGATCAAGTCTTCGATCGGTTTGGGAATTCTATTGCACGAAGGCATCGGCGACACGATTCGCGTTTCGCTCGCGGCCGAGCCGCAGGAAGAAGTTCGCGTCGCCTGGGAGATCGTGAAGTCGCTCGGCTTGCGCACGCGCGGCGTGACTGTAGTTGCTTGTCCCACCTGCGGCCGGCTCGACGTCGACAACTTCGTAGAGATTGTCACCGAGATCGAGAGACGCCTGGCCTATGTCGAGGAGCCGCTTCATCTTTCGATTATGGGATGCGCCGTGAATGGACCCGGGGAGGCGCACGATTCGCAACTTGGCATCACTTTCGGCCGCGGCGTCGGCATGATTTTCAAAGACGGCGTACCTATGCGCAAAGTCGCCGGCGAAGATATCGTCGATGCGTTCGTCAAGGAAACTGAGAAGCTGCTCGCCGAAGGACCATCTGCCAAATCGGACGTTCGTCACGAGTTGGTCCAGATCGGTTGACATTACTGCTTGATCTCACGAAACTCCTTTGCCAGCTTGATTCGCCGATCGAGATCAGCTTTTCCTTCGGGGTTCAAGTTCAAGCTTTGCGCAAAGTCCTTCTGAGCTTCGGCATCTTTTCCCTGGATCAGAAACGTCAACCCGCGATTGATATATGCAACCGGAATTGCTGGATTCAATTCCAAAGCCCGCGTGAAGTCAGCAACAGCGCGATCGAGTTGGCCCAGCTTCATGTAAAGCGTCCCTCGCTCATGATACGGTGAGGGAAGTTTAGGGTTCAGTTTCATCGCCTGTTCGAACCGTTCCATCGCCGAAATCGATTGGCCCTGCAGCATGTCGACGTGGCCGAGCAGCGAATAAGCTTCTGCGGCCTTACCATCGATGCGCATTGCCGATTCGAGATCCGTCCGCGCGCCGTCGAGGTCTTGGCGCTCGATACGAACGTCCGCGCGATCGATAAAAGCCTGCGTTAATCGCGGATTGATGCTGAGCGCGCGATCGAAGTCGGCGCGAGCACTGTCCAAGTCGCCGTGCAAGCGATAGATGACTCCGCGTCCCAGATATGCTTCGCTCAATGCCGGATCGATGCGCAGCGCCGAGTTGAAATCAGCGGCCGCGTCGTCGATGAAGTGCTCTTGATATCGGGCTATGCCGCGGGCGACGTAGGCTTTTGCGGTAAATGGATCGATGATCGTGACGCTCCCATTCGCTGAATCTGGTTTCTCACCGTCAAGACGCGAACTGGCTTCAATGGCGCGACTGTATTGTTCGATCGCGCCTGAGAAATCTCCGGCGGCAAAGTCTTTCTTGCCACGGTCGAAGAAGCGCTTTGCTGAATTCGGTGTTTGTGCCTGACCCTGATTGCAAAGCAGCGCGAGCAGGATGCAAGCTGAGAAAAGATGATGTGTGCGCATGAAAGCAACCTCCGTTAGAGTTGATTGCGCGTAACTGGTTTTGTGCCGGGGGTGGTTGCTTTGGCGATCCTAGTTTGCAGTTTTGTCTGTTGATCGCGTCACGATATTGAACTGCGGTCTTGCAATTTTGTCGCGAATCATCCATGCAACAAAACGACAAGAAAGCCAGGGCGTGGAACCCGTGCAGTACGACCAATTTGTTGAAGGTTGGTTGCTGACTGCGATAAGATGCGGTCCGCGACGATGCATCTTGAGCGCTTTACCGGCGACCAATCTTGTGTTGTCAAATCGCCTCGCTGCTACCGCCAGTGGCAGCGAGGCTTTCTCTTCTGAAACATCCTACGCACGAAAAGCTTCTGAGTTCCGATTAGTGGCGCGCAACCGTTTCTCGCTTAACAAATTTTCACAATTCAAACTCGTAAGTTAGTGAGGCTGGATCACCGAAAGTTTCAGCGCACCGGATGTGTCGAGCATTTTGCCCGGCCGTGTCCGGTTGATATACTGCCGCACTCGTTTCTAAACAAAGAATATCCGACAAACAGGATCGTCATCGATTAAATGAGTGTACTTGTTGATAAGTCTACGCGCCTCGTCGTTCAAGGGATCACCGGCAAAGAAGGAACATTCCACACGAAACAGATGGTCGACTACGGCACGAAAGTAGTCGGCGGTGTCACGCCCGGCAAAGGCGGCACGACGCACGAAGGCATTCCCGTTTTCAATACCGTCAGCGATGCAGTGGACGAAGCTGGGGCAAATGCTTCGGTGATTTATGTGCCGCCCGCATTCGCGGCCGACGCGATCATGGAAGCTGCGGACGCGGGAATTCCGGTCGTGGTTTGCATCACCGAAGGAATACCCGCGCTCGACATGGTGAAGGTGAAAGAGTACCTGCGAGACAAGCCGACCAGATTGATCGGCCCAAACTGTCCCGGCATCATCAGCCCAGGCAAGTGCAAAATCGGAATCATGCCCGGGCATATTCATAAAGAAGGCCGCATCGGCGTCGTCTCGCGTTCAGGAACGTTGACGTATGAAGCTGTGGGCCAATTGACTTCGCTTGGGATGGGCCAATCGTCGGCGATCGGCATCGGCGGCGATCCAATCGTGGGCACTTCGCACGTCGATGCGCTGAAACTCTTTCAGGACGACGCCGAAACAGACGGCATCGTGATGATCGGCGAAATCGGCGGCACCGCCGAAGAAGAAGCAGCCGCTTTCGCGAAAGACCACGTCACCAAACCAATAGTCGCTTTCATCGCTGGACAGACCGCGCCGCCCGGACGACGCATGGGACACGCGGGAGCAATTATTGCCGGCGGGAAGGGAACTGCGGCTGAGAAGATGAAGGCGCTGTCGGAGGCAGGAATTCACGTTGTCAAATCACCCGCGGACATTGGCGCGGCGATGAAAGAAGCAATTAATCCAGAATGAATAATCAAACATTCGCAATCATCAAACCCGACGCAGTCAGTGCGGGTAACACGGGAAAGATAATCGATCGCATTATCGCCGGTGGTTTTCGCATTCGCGCGATGAAAATGATTCATCAAACGCGCACACAGGCCGAAGGCTTCTATGAAGTTCATCGCGGCAAGCCTTTCTATGAAGGCTTAACGGAATTTATGTCTAGTGGTCCATGTGTCGTGATGGTTCTGGAAAAAGACGGCGCGGTGAAAGGCTGGCGCGATCTGATGGGCGCGACCGATCCGGCGAAAGCTGAGGAAGGCACGATTCGCAGAGAGTTCGGCGGATCAGTCGGCGAAAACGCCACGCATGGATCGGATTCAGATGAAAACGCCGCAATCGAAATCTCGTATTTTTTCAGCAAGCTGGAATTAGTCTAAGACGCGCTTGGTACTTTGTACCTCGTACTTTGTAATCTTAGGTTTCACGAACCATGCGATAGAACTCAAAGCTCACAGAACGAAGCACAAAGGACCCTTTCCTAATGAAACGCTGCCCAACTTGCAATCGCACTTTCGAAGAAGACTGGCTGGCTTTTTGTACCGATGATGGCACTACCTTGGTGACGGAGCCCGCGACGCGACCTGACGAACCGCCGCCGACAATTCTGGCGCCGCCACCGCCTCCTGCGGGTAATTGGCAACAATCGTCAGGCGGATTAGGTTCGGGCCAATTTCAATCGCAGCCTGCTCCGCCGGTACCGCCGTCAAACGTCGCGCCATCGGGCGGATTCGGCTCTGGCCAATATCAACCACCTCAACCGCTGCAAACAGGTTGGCAGCCGCCGCCGCCACCACCGTTTACGCAAGGACCAAAACAGGGGATGGCGGTCGCGTCGATGATTTGCGGCATCTTCTCAATCACAATTGGATGGTGTTGCTACCTCGGAGTGATCTCGTCGCCGGTGGCGATCGGTTTGGGTATTTATCAGCTCATTCAAATCAAAAATAATCCGGATCAAAACACCGGCAAGGGTTTTGCGATTGCCGGCGTGGCTACAGGCGCTGCTTACTTCGTCGGCATCGCCATCATTATCATTCTGTATGGCGCGATGATATTCATGGGTAGCCTGGCCAACCACTAGACCCGCAGAGGCTGCAAGGCAGACTGCGCTCGTGTAAAATGATGTCGTCATGTCAATACTCTCAGAAGTAATCGATTCGACACGCGCAATCATTCAGGGAATGAGCGTCACGCTCTCCTACATTCCGAAGCGCAAGCAAACAGTCGAGTATCCCGACGATCCAGTCACCGTCCAACCGCGTTATCGAGGACAACATCTGCTGCACGTCGATGAACTCGGCCGCGAGAAATGCGTTGCTTGCTTTCTCTGCGCTGCAGCTTGCCCGTCGGAATGCATCTACATTGAAGCTGCTGACGACCCACGTCCCGCGACTGAACGGATCGGCATAGATGAGCGCTACGCCAAGGTCTACAACATCGATTACAACCGCTGCATCTTCTGCGGATTCTGTGTCGAGGCGTGTCCAAAAGATGCAATCACGCACGGTTACAACTTTGAGTTGTCGGTTTATAATCGTGGCGATCTGGTGAAACGCAAAGACGATTTGCTGATCACCAAGCAAATCCAGTCGAAAAATTACCGCGTGGCTTTTTCTGATGAAGATGTGGATTCGGAATACAAGGTAATTTAAGTTGAAGCATCCTTCAGATCAGCGTGAAGGCATTCCAGGTTTCGCTCCGGAGGAGCGAAATATTTATAGACCCACGACTCTTTCGCTCGACTTTTCCGCCCGAAGTGACATCGAGGACGTCACTTCGGGCGGAACTATTTTGGGGAACGGATTAATGCTATAAACATGGCGCTCCTAACGGAGCGCTCGCTTTTCGATGAAGCAGTTCCATTACAAGTGGCAGTTCGATCTACAATCCTCGCCCGAACAACTCTGGCCGTTCGTTGCGGATACGAATCGTTTTAATCGCGACACCGGGGTGCCGTCGATTGAGATGGACGCCGATCAGCAAGGCCTGCGCAATGCGCGGCGCCGGCTGCATCTTTCGGTGCTCGGCATTCCGGTTGAATGGGAAGAGCAACCGTTCGAGTGGGTACGCCCGCATCGTTTCGGTGTCACGCGTCGTTATTCAAAAGGTCCCATGACCGAGTTGCGTGTCCGCGTGGAGTTGACGCCGCAATCAAAAACGAATGCCGTGAGTAAGGAGTCGAACGGAACGAAACTCGTTTACGAGGTGTGGGCCCAACCGAAGAATATCATCGGACTCATCGCCATCCCGATCCAGATTGGCATCATAAGCGCGCGCAATTTCGCGCGTACCATTCGCGCATACGACCGGCTGGCGAAGCACGGTCGGAGTGCGGCTAACCAATCGAACCACGTTCAGTTTGCGCCTGGTGGCCGCGAACGCTTGCTGACGTTGAGCGAGAGATTGGTGAGTTTGGGAAACGATCAGGAGTTGGTAGCGTTGCTTGTCGATCACGTTGAAAACGCGGACGATTTTGCGGCTGCTCGCATACGACCTTACGAGCTGGCGCGGCTGTGGCAGAAACCGCGACGCGACGTTCTCGAAGTTTGTTTATGCGCGACACGTGCCGGCATTTTAGATTTGCAATGGAATCTGATGTGTCCGTTGTGTCGCGGCGGCAGCGCGATGAATTCTCTAAGTGAGGTCGACCCAAGTGTGCATTGCCCCGGGTGCAACATCGATTTCAATGTCAACTTCGAACAGTCTGTCGAGATGACGTTTCGCCCGAATCCATCCATTCGCAAAGTCGAAGCGGACATGTTTTGTATCGGCGGCCCGCAAGTCATGCCACACGTGGTTGCTCAGCAGTTGCTGCCGGCGGGTGATAAACGCGAGGTCGACGTCGATCTGAATGCGGGTCGGTACCGCGTCCGCACCATGATTATTCCCGGCTGGCAAAATCTGCTGGCTGTTGATCGCGATGCGTCAATGCAAACCATCCGTGCCAGCGCCGAAGGATGGGCCAACGAAGAGCTGCCGTTGAGTCAACACGCGCAGCTTCAATTTGAAAACGCAACAGCGGAAGAGCAGTTGTTCATCCTGGAACGCACGGCCTGGACTGACGATGCTGCGACCGCGGCTGAGGTCACCGCGCTACAAATGTTTCGCGATCTGTTTGCGACTGAAGCCTTGCGGCCGGGCGAGCAAATTTCGGTGGGCACACTGACGGTGCTGTTTACGGATTTGAAAAATTCGACGCGCATGTATCGCGAGATCGGAGATGCCACGGCCTTTGGCCACGTCATGAATCATTTCGATGTGTTGAAGCAGGTGATCGCCGAACACGATGGCGCGCTCGTGAAGACGATTGGCGACGCAGTTATGGCAGTCTTTCGGCAATCTTCGTCTGCATTGAAAGCGATGTTGGAAGCGCAGCAGCGTCTGGCTGATCCAAGCAGCCGTCAGCCGTTGAGCCTGAAAGCAGGTCTGCATGTTGGGCCATGCATTGCCGTGACATTGAATGAACGATTGGATTATTTTGGCTCGACCGTGAATCTCGCCGCGCGGCTTGAAGGACAGTCGACGGGCCAGGACATTGTGATTTCAAACGATGTTTACGATGA
>DASQYL010000331.1:0-3949 GCA_035639235.1 Pyrinomonadaceae bacterium
ATCTTTGCCGCGGCCAACGTTTTGACCAGCCTTCCATTTGGTGCCACGTTGTCGCGCCAGGATGTTGCCACCGAGTACACGCTCGCCGCCGAATTTTTTCAATCCCAAGCGCTGCGAGTTCGAATCTCGCCCGTTTCGCGAAGAACCTACACCTTTTTTATGAGCCATAAAACCATTTGCGATTATCGATTGCCCATTTGTCGATTGGTTCAGTTCAATCAGCAATTGGCAATTGGCAATCGGCAATCCTCCTAGCCAATACTCTCGATCTTCAATGTCGTGTATCCCTGCCGATGGCCTTTGGTCCGCTTATAATGTTTGCGGCGCTTTTTCTTAAACACGACTATTTTCGCGTCACGGCCATGATCGACGACGGTGGCGCTGACCTTGGCCCCATCCAGCAACGGCGCGCCAATCTTCTCGGCGGTCGCCATCACGTCCAATTCAACCGTTGAGCCGACCTCGTTTCGCAGCGACGGGACCCGCACGCGCGCTCCTTTTTCGACGCGAAACTGCTTGCCGCCTGACCTGATAATTGCGAATGACATTTTGGTTTACCCTCTAGGCGAGTCCCACTCACCTCTGAAAAGTCGACTATTATAAATTCCCGCAGACATGCCCGTCAAAGACGCAAGAGCGCTTAGGCCGCTTGCTCGCGCACTTTGTTCTTATCGAGGAACTCCTCCATGAAGCGCGTCGAGAAATTGCCCTCCTGAAAATCAAAATTGTCCATGATCTTCAGATGCAGCGGGATGGTCGTCTTAATTCCTTCGACTACCATCGCATCGAGAGCGCGCCGCATGCGAGCGATGGCCAAGTCTCGCGTACGCGCATGTACGATCACCTTGGCAATCATCGAATCGTAAAACGGCGGCACTTTGTATCCCGGATAGACATAGGTATCGACGCGCACACCTGGGCCACCGGGGAGATTGAACGTGGTAATTGTTCCCGGTGACGGCGTGAAGGTGTCCGGACTCTCGGCATTGATGCGACATTCGATGGCGTGTCCGACGATGATCACCTCGTCCTGCTCGAAACCGAGCGGCTCGCCTTCGGCCACGCGAATCTGGCTACGCACGATATCGGTCAGCGTGACCATCTCAGTTACCGGATGCTCGACCTGGATGCGCGTATTCATTTCCATGAAATAAAAACGTTTGTCTTCGTCGAGCAGGAACTCGAAAGTGCCGGCGCTCGAATAGCCGATCGACTTCGACGCGTTCACAGCAGCCTCTCCCATCTGTTGACGCAATTCGGGAGTCATGATCGGCGAAGGAGATTCTTCCAACAGTTTTTGGTGCCGCCGCTGAATCGAACACTCGCGTTCGCCGAGATAGACACAGTTGCCGTGCTCATCGGCCATCACCTGTATTTCTATGTGACGCGGCCGTTCGACATAACGCTCGATATAAACGTCGCCGTTTTTGAATGCCGCTGCCGCTTCGGTCGAGGCTGTTTCCAACGCATGGCCCAACTCGGTTTCCGAATAAACGATGCGCATTCCGCGGCCGCCGCCGCCGCCTGAAGCTTTGACGATCACCGGATATCCAATCTCGCGCGCCAATTCGATGCCTTCCGCTTCCGATTCGATCGCGCGCTGGCTCCCGGGCAGCACCGGGACGCCGGCTTCCTTCATCGCGTTGCGCGCCGCGACTTTCTCGCCCATCAGCTTGATTACTTCCGGACGCGGGCCGATGAATTTGATGTTGCAGGCTTCGCAGATCTCGGCAAAGTAAGCAGACTCAGCCAAAAAGCCGTAGCCGGGATGAATCGCATCGACATTGAAAATTTCTGCGGCGCTGATAATTGCGGGAATGTTCAGATAGCTTTGCGAGGAGGGCGCAGGGCCGATGCAGGCCGATTCGTCAGCAAAGCGCACGTGCAATGAATCTCGATCTACTTCGCTGTGCACGGCGACCGTGCGGATGCCCATCTCTTTGCAAGTCCAGATGATCCGGCAAGCGATCTCTCCGCGATTGGCGACGAGAATTTTTCGGAAGCGACGCATGACGACAGTAAGCAGTAAGCAGTAAGCAGTAAGCAGTGAGCAGTCAAAAGCAGTTTCCGTAATTACTGCTTACTGGTCACCGCTTACTGCTCACGGTTGTTTGATTCCAAAGAGTGGTTGTCCGTATTCGACGGCTTGGCCGTTCTCGACGTAAATCTTGACGACTTCGCCGGTCGCCTCGGCCTGAATCTCGTTCATCAATTTCATCGCTTCGATGATGCAGACAACCGTAGTTGGTTCGACCTGACTGCCGATGCGCACGAAGCTGTCGGCCGTCGGCGACGGCGCGCGATAGAATGTCCCCACGATGGGTGATTTGATGAGGTGCAAGTCCTGATCTTCGGAAGCGGCCTCTTCAGCCTGGGCTCCGGGATGCGAAGCCGCGCTGGTGGGTATCGATTGCACCGGAGCTGCTCCAGTCAAAGGCGCGGCGCCGATCTGTCTTTCACTCGCAGCCGCCAGTGCGCCGGCTGCCTCCCCGCTGATGAATGGGCCGCGTCCAATCTTCACGCGAAAACCCTCGCGCTCCAATTCCAGAATCGTCAATCCATTATCGGTAATCAGCGAAACCAACTCGCGCAACTCGTTCATGTTTACCGATTGTTCGAGATGGCGCGGTTGCGGCGGTCGATGCCGGCGCCGGCCGCGGTCACGATGACCACGCTCGGGGCTCGAAACGATTTCAGCGGGTTTGTTGTCTTGATCGGCCATAGCCCTCTTCGCTCCGGTTGACATTGCCACCTCCTGACGGCGGTTTTGCGTTGGTTGCCTCCGGTCGCCTGTTTTGTCTAAAGCAAGAGCCCCGAGTCGGCAGAAATACCGATTCGGGGCGACGCATACGGGGGCGTGCTATTCGGCGCTGTCTTTACTTTCTGCCGCGGCCTCAGCGTCAGCCGCTTTCGCTTCCGACTTCTTCTTCGATCCCTTGCCGGTCTTCGCGCGCTTCTTTGCGTTTTGCGCTTCGACTTCGCGCGCATTATCGACGAACTCGATAATTGCGAGCTCGGCGCCGTCACCCGCGCGTCGACCCAACTTAATGATACGAGTGTAACCGCCGGGCCGATCCTTGAAACGCTCGCCGAGTTCGTCGAACAAACGCTTCAGGGCCGCCACTCCCGCTGAACGCGGGAGTGAAACCTGGCCGCGCCGCGTGGTGGTCGCGCGGCGAAAGTTACCGGCGTGAAAGTACGACGCCGCCTGGCGCCGCAAATGCACGGCGGTCGCTTCCGATCCATTGCCTTCCAAACTGGTCGCCTTGCGCGAAAGCGTAATTGCTTTCTCGATGAACGGCCGCAACTCCTTTGCCTTGGGCAAGGTCGTGACTATTCGATCTTCGCGCGAATTGACCAGAGACGTCGCGAGATTTCGCAACATCGAGATGCGGTGTTCGGTTGGCCGCCCGAGCTTTCGATGGGCTTTAAGATGACGCATGATTATTTCAACCTTGTGGCCTGCGCAGCTGGCGCGCGATCTTTCACGGGCGAGACGCCCGTGTCACTATTGTCCTACTGCACAGCTTCGACGAATTCATCGTTTCCGTCTTCGCCGCCAAAATCTTCGACCGCACCCTCGCCCGATCCGGGAATCGGATTTCCTTGCTCGTCGAACTGCATACCAAAATCGAGACCCATCCCGCGCAGGATGTCGCGAATTTCGCCAAGCGATTTCTTGCCAAAGTTCTTGGTGGCGAGCATTTCGCGCTCAGACCGCTGGACCAGATCGCGAATCGTCTTGATGCCGGCGTTCTTCAAACAATTATAGGAACGGACCGAAAGCTCCAACTCGTCGACCGATCGATCCAATTGATCGTTGCGCGGCAACGGCGCCCGCTCGGCCTGTTGATAGCTGTACTCTTCCGTGTCTTCCTCAAAATTAATGAAGATCGTCATGTGGTCTTTGATCAGCTTCGCGGCCAAACCGATGGCGTCGTCCGGTTTG
>DASQYL010000332.1:0-5057 GCA_035639235.1 Pyrinomonadaceae bacterium
CGCCGATGGTGAAAATATTTTCGATGCTCGTCTCGTGACAGGCGTTGACGATCACATAACCGCCATCATCCAATCTCAATTGACCGCGAATGAAATCAGTATTCGGTTCGAAACCAATTCGAATCAGCACGCCCTGCACCGCCATCTGAAATGGTTTAATTGCCTGGGCCCGCTCGATTTCGACAGCCTCAACCCAATCGTTCCCGAGAATGCGACGCACGTTTGATTCCGGAAAGACGGTGATGCAGTGATGCGTAGAAAGCTGCTCGGCGAACTCGCGGCGCGCCCGCAACTTACGACCGCGATGGACCAGCGTCACCGTCGCACAACCGTCGGCTAGCAGCAACGCATTCTCAGCCGCGGCGTCGCCGCCGCCGATCACGCAAACATCCTTGCCAATCAATTCATCGCGATCGCGTTTGCCTGATTCGATGATGCCATGCCCAACGAATTCGTCTTCCCCGGGAATGGCAAGTTTTCTTCTACGCAAACCGGTCGCAATGATTATCGCGATCGACTGAAGTTCTTCGCCGCTTTGCAGCCGGAGGCGTTTCGCTCTTAGGTCGATGCTCTCGATGTGCGCGCCGTTCCATAAATCGAAATCAGCATCTTCGATTTCTTTGACGAAACGTTGACGCAGCTCTTCGCCATTCTCAACGCGGACGCCGAGGTAGTTATCAATCCGATTGTGAATCCAAGACAGTTGACCACCGACTTCGTCGCGGGCTTCCAGCAGCAGCGCGTCGAGACCCAGTTCGTCACACCAACGCGCGGCTGAAAGACCCGCAGGACCGGCACCGATGATCAAAACGTCATGCATGATCTTTCAACGGCAAAGCCGTTAAGTCCTCCAGCCCAACGTTGACGCGACAGCGGCTACGTTGGGTAAGGAGAATTCGAGCACACAACCGCAATGCGGTTGCGTCATTCCCAAATATATCCTTCATCCCACTCAACATTATGGCGCCGCAACAACTCGCGTAATTCATCCTGGAAATTGAATTTCCTATGATGCTCCTCCTGATTGGCGATGTACGTTTGACTTGATCGAGGTTCGATTCGCTCACAGAAAAATCCGCGTAACCGCCCTGCCATTCGAATCCTCGCATTCGGTATTCGTTCTTTAGCCATAGATTCGAGACACGCTTCAGCTCTTTGACCCAGTCGGCTTGTGTAATGTTACGCCCTAATCGCGCAAGCATGTGAACGTGATCCTCGACGCCGCCAGTCAAAATTGGCGCACACCCAAGCATTTTCGAAATGCCGCCCAGTTGAGCATGAAGTCTGGCGCGTAAATCCATATCGCTGAGAAATGGTTGTCGGTTCTTGGTCGAGAAACGAGATGAATGTAAACCGCGGAGAGAGACTGAGGCATCGGGTCTCCTAATTGACGGTGATCGACGCAACCGCTTTGCGGTTGGGATGATAAACTACCACGCGTTCCCAGGGTAGCTGCGTAACCCTGGGCTGAAGGCGCGAACCACTTTGTGGTTTACGATCGATTACCAACCGCAAAGCGGTTGTGACACTCTTAGATTGACAATAAATCACGCGAAGGGAGAAATCGATGCGTCTGACTGAGATGGTTTCGTGCTCTGGTTGAGCGGCCAAGCTCGCGCCTGGCGTTCTCGCTCAAGTGTTGAGCGGCCTTGAGAGACAACCTGACGATCCCAATCTGCTGGTCGGCTTCGACAAAGCGGACGACGCCGGAGTGTATCGGCTGCGCGACGATCTCGCGTTGGTGCAGACGCTCGATTTCTTCACGCCGATTGTCGATGACCCTTTCGATTACGGACGCATCGCGGCGCTCAATTCGATCAACGATGTGTGGGCGATGGGCGGTACACCCGTCACTGCAATGGCCATCACCTGCTTTCCAAAGAAAGGCGTTGACTTTTCGATTCTCCAGGAGATCATGCGCGGCGGCCTGTCGGTGCTGACCGAGAACAAAGTCGCGCTGGTCGGTGGTCACAGTGTCGACAATGAACAGATCATGTTCGGCTATTCAGTCACCGGCGTGATCGATCCGAATCACGTCGCGACCAACGGCGGCGCGCGGCCCGGTGATGCGATCATTCTGACGAAACCGATCGGCACCGGCGTGATTTCAACCGGAATCAAACGCGCGAAGGCGTCGCCGGAAGTGATCGCCGAATCAGTCGCGACGATGATGACGCCTGGCAAATACGCCGCCGAAGCGATCGCAAAATTCGACGTGAAAGGCGCGACCGACGTAACTGGATTTGCTTTGCTGGGGCACGCGTGGGAAATGGCTTGCGCGAGTAATGTGACGATCGAAATCGATGCCGCGCGTGTGCCCTTAATCAATGGCGCACTGGAATTGGCTGCTACGGGACTGATGACCGGCGCCGACAAGACCAATCGCGAATACGTCGGCGAAGAGGTTTCGATTGATGATGGAATTGATCCGAATTTGATGAAGCTCTTTTACGATCCGCAGACGGCGGGCGGATTGCTGTTGGCGATTCCAGCAGCGAAGGCAGATGATTTGTTGGCTGACTTACGTCGCAATTATCCACGGGCGGAGATTATTGGCCGAGCGAGGAATCGCGATGAGAAAACAATTGTGGTCTCCTAGCGACAAGTGAGAAGGAACTTATCAACGAGCCAGCGAAGCTGGCGGCAGAGTTTAGCCCCGGGCGTGAGCCCGGGGATCAATTTTCCCCAAGATTTTCAGAGCCCGCTTTAGCTGGCGACAGAATTGAGTACTTTCACCAAGGGTTAATCTTCAAGCAAATGAATAGACGCAAAGAAAGGCCCGGCCGGAAATTTGAAGAAGCCGTTTATGCATTTGCGAAAACTCTCGATCCCGCAGCAGAAGTTTTGTTTGATCACAATGTGGTTGATCGTGATACCGGAGAATCGCGGCAATGCGATGTCTGGATAAACGCCAAGTTCGGAGGACATTGGACGCAATCAATCATAGTCAGCTGCAAAGATCACAAGCGAAAGCTCCATGTCGGAGACATTGGGACCTTTTGTGATGAGAAGCGGGCCACAGGCGCAACGATGGGTGTGATCTATAGCCGATCCGGGTTTACAAAGCCCGCGATTCAAAAGGCTCGCGCAAACCAGATCTCCTGTTGTTGCCTGTATGACAACGAACCATCGCGCCTCCCGGACTCTGTCTGGTTAGAGCAGTTTGCGTGTAAGCCTGCGGTGCGAGTCACTATGCGGACAGGTTTTATTACTCCACAAATTACGAAATGGGGGGAACTGTTTGAACTTCGTAATAGTCCAAGCGACGGAACTCTTTTGGACGCCATCGGGCAAGCCTTTTCAGCATGTGAAGCGAAAGGATTGGAAACTAAGAACGAGTTAACTAGGGCTGGAATGGTTACCTTTCCTGCTAACTGGACCATGGAAGTTCGCTTCGATCTACATGGATCAAACGGTATTTTGAGAGTCGAGTGTATCTGGAAGAAATATCGAGCTAAGACGGAAGCCGTCTTGTTACGTGGTTCATATTGTTTGTCAGACGGATTGTTTAAGGGAACAATTATGGGACCCTCGATCGATACTTGGGGTCCAAGTCTTGGCGAAGGATGGGAACAGCTTCAACCTAAAGACTTACCGCGCCCTTCAAATTTCATTCTTACTATTTTGTCTGGCACTGACGTGAGAGAAGTTCTTCGTAATGCACTCTCAGATAAGCCGTTAAGATCAAGTTCGCCAAAAAAAATCAAAGCCCGCTTTAGCGGGCGACAGAATTGAGTGCGCGACCTCTGTCGCCCCTTCGGGGCTTGGGGCATTTTCTTTACCAGTACCCCTGGGCTTACGCCCAGGGCTAGATTCTGCCACCTGCTTCGCAGGTTCGTTCGTCGTTCCTTTGGCGGAGTCGGCGTGTGATGAGTAAGATAACGTACGCGCTCTTAAAAGGTGATGGGTTCACGCATCCAACATCAATTCGCTATTTGCATTCGGAACGAAGGGTATCTGGCGTCGTTGGAGTTATGGAAGGTCTATCGAGTGCTTCCTGATCGTCGCGCCGCGAAAGATCAGTTAGTTAGGATTATTGATGAGTCCGGCGAAGACTATCTGTTCGACGAGAGTTGGTTCGTTCCCATCAAATTACCACGAGCGGTTCAATCAGCGATGCTCACTGCTCTCTCATAATTATGGTTTCACCAATTCGACAACCTTCAAGTCCAGAGTCGGAGTCCATAGCCGATCTCTATCAGTCTGTCCGCGCGCGCACGCTGGAAATCGTCGCGCCGCTGGAGATCGAAGACTACGTGATTCAGACGGCGGAGTTCATGTCGCCGCCGCGCTGGCACATCGGCCACACGTCGTGGTTCTTCGAGACGGTGCTGCAGAAATTCGAGCCGCGATACAAAACTTACCGCGAAGATTTTCTTTTCTATTTCAATTCCTACTACGAAGGATTTGGTCCGCGCATTGAGCGGCCGAAGCGCGGGACGCGTTCGCGGCCGACTGTGGCTGAGACGCGAGAATATCGCGCGCACATCGATGAACACACGATGCGCTTCATCGAAGAAGTCTCGTCGCGTGATGATAAAGATGAGATTTCGCGAATCATAAGGCTCGGGCTTGAGCACGAGATGCAGCATCAGGAGTTGCTGGTTTACGACATCAAGCATCTGTTGTGCGATCAGTTTGATGCGCCGATCAAACCTGCGCCGCGATCAATCGAGACAGTAAGCGGGATGGTAGAGATTGAGGGTGGGTCATTTGAGCTGGGGCACGGTGCGCGGGGCAGTAGCCCGACCGTCAGGGAGGGCGCAGATCAAAGCGGCGTCAAGCCGCCGCACTCCAAAGAATTTGCCTGGGACAACGAGAAGCCGGCGCACAAGGTTTGGTTGGAGGATTTCTCGATCGATCGCGCATTAGTGAGCGTCGGTGACTATCTTGAATTCATAAATGATGGTGGTTACCAGAATTTTCGCTGGTGGTACTCGGCTGGTTGGGAAAAAGTAAACACTGAAGCTTGGCAGGCGCCGCTCTATTGGGAGCAACACGATGGCGAGTGGATGATCCGCGATTTCTCAGGACTGCATCGCGCAATCGATAAGACG
>DASQYL010000333.1:0-36942 GCA_035639235.1 Pyrinomonadaceae bacterium
AAGTTCAAACCGTCTTTGCGCGCGCGGCACACGCCAAATTCTGAAAGTGGCAACAACTCTTCGCATCGCGGACATCTCTTCAATTCGATCTCGGTAACTTCTGCCAATAACGTCACGTTCGTCTCTCCGAAGCCAGGATGAAAAATATGATTTGGGAAACAAAATCCCTTTCGCAGCTAACCCCACGCCGCTTGCCCGTCGTACTGCTAATAACCCTTTATGACTGATGTTGGCGGATTGTTTTCCTGGTGGCGCCAGAAAATTCGCCAGCGATTGTCGCCCCCGTCATGCGTCGCAGACGACCCTAAATGCAAAAGCCTGTCGCAATCAAGCGAGGCTGCTTCGAGGTTTCGCGGAAATAGCTGACGTACATTTTCGAGAGGAAGATGACCTGCATTTTCGGCTCAATCAATTCTGCGTCAACTGATCACTGCGCGTACTCTCCACAACAAGGGATCGGCATTATAATTAACGAGAGTTTTTTTGCAACTCGTTTCACGTTCGCTGGTGGTCCAACTCTGCGGGTGTGTGATTTCGATCACAAAAGAGCCATGATGAAACGTCTGCAGTTTCGCAACATGTGGAAAGAGAAACGATTACGCGGACACAAAAATTAATAGCATCGAACATACGCTAGTGATCTTCGCGCGCAAAGTGATCGCACACATCAAAAATCGATCAATAAAAATGCGCACTCCAAGTTTTTTCATAAATCGTTCGCCTAAAGTTTCGCGCAAAACCTGATAGGACCACCTCCGTGGTCCAACTATTAGTTGATTGCAAGTTTTGGTTCTGGCGCCGGGGTTTTCATTTTGAGTCGCCGGAACGCGTCGACGGGAAGATTTCTTTGTCCGCATGGTGATGAAATCGTCGAACAATCATGTCTTCGGTGGGCGAGGAAAAGTAAATTCGGATGGTGCCTTGAATAGGCGGTTTTGAGCGATGCGCTCAGCACCTGTGAATACCACAGGCCTGTGCAGATCTCAGAAGCTCATTCAAGAGAGTCAGTTAACAGGTAAAGATGAGTTTTATCCACAGCTTTTCAACAGATTCTGTGGAAAAGCAAGTTCACAAGAGCCTCAGGTTTTCGCGCGCAATTTTGGACGATCTTTCAGACGAAAGACGAATTTCAAACCTGACCAGATCTCGTCAACGGCGCAAACCTTTACATCGACCAAGCCGGCGGCCAGGCCAATGCCACGCACGATGTTTTCATTGAGATCGGTCACGACTCCAGAGGATTTTTTCGGCCACGAAATCCAGATCATGCCGTTTGGTTTTATGCGTTCCGAATATTGTGCGAATGCAGCCACCAACGTTGTTTGAGTTTTTACGAAGACTAAAACGAAATCGAGATATTTGCTTTTCGCAGGTGACTTAATGATTACAGTCGCCGGTAGATCGAGCCCTTTCACGAAGTTCTTCGGAGCATTCACAAATCCGACCTCGAAGGTTGGTTGAATCCCTAATTTCTTTACGAGCGGTGTTCCGGAATAGCCGGCCATTTCAAATTGAATCGCGACTGTAAAGTGTCATTCACTAATTTCTACTTCGCCAAAATTTATTCCGCGTTTTTCGCGTCCGGCGGCGATTGCGACAATCGCTCCGGCGAATACTGTAACTGCCGTCAATGACATGGCGGCGGCATAACTCATGCGCTCGGCAAACAACGCTTCGATGTAAGCGACCGAACCGGCGAGGAGCACGCCGCATTGATATGCAAAACCGGGAAGGAATCCACGCACGGAATCAGGCGAGAGCTCAGACAGGTGCGCTGGAACAATTCCCCAGGCGCCTTGCACCATGAATTGCAGCAGAAAAGCGCCGAGTACTAACAAAGCAAGTGAAGGTGCGAATGCCCACAAGGGAACGACCGCGATGGCGCAAACCAAAGCCAGAATCATCGAGCGCCTACGCCCCCAACGGTCTGAAATGTAGCCGAATATGACGCCGCCGATGATCGCCCCTACCATTGAAAACGCCGTAATCAAAATTCTCTCGCGCGGACTAAATCCCCACTGGCGTTCGAGAAATGTTGGATACATATCCTGGGTTCCGTGCGATACAAAGTTCATCATCATCAACAAAATTGTGAGATAGATAAACAGTTTCCAATGCGAAGCGATGCTGCGACCCAGTTGTCCCCATGATTCGTGCTTCGTTTTCTTCCAGACTTCCGATTCCTTCACTTTGAACCGCACGAAGAGCGCCAGCAGCGCCGGCACGCCGCCGATAAAGAACAACGGCCGCCAACCCCAACGCGGAAACACGAAGAAGTAACAGATCGCTGCGAGCAAATATCCGGTTGCGTAGCCTTCCTGCAACAGGCCCGAGAGGACTCCGCGCAATTTCGCAGGCACTTTTTCCATCGCCAGAGAAGCGCCGACGCCCCATTCACCACCCATGCCGATGCCAAACAACGCTCGCAAGAGCATGAAGGTTGCGTAGTTCGGCGCCAAACCTGAAAGCACCTCGACGATCGAATAAAACACGAGGTCGAGCATTAAGGGCAGTCGTCGTCCGTATCGATCTGCTAGCAGACCAAAAATAAATGCTCCAACCGGACGAAAGCCGAGCGTCAACGCCAGGGAAAGCGCAATTTCCTTGTCGGTGCGGTGAAACTCTTTCGCGATGGCTGTCAGCGTGACGACGACTAGAAAAAAATCAAACGCGTCGAGCGTCCATCCGAGAAAACCAGCGAACAGCGCCGCGCCGTGGCCATCTGAGTTATTGTTCGCCGCTTCGCTTTTAACGTTCATTTAATCGAGGCTAAGTACAAACTCGGCGATACTAAACTTTGGCGGCGCAGGCTTCAAGAGAATTATCTGCCGTGGCGCGCACAGCCTTGACAGGGTCAGCGCGCGCAGTTAATGGTTAACAGGAGTTCACAAACGATGGCCAGGGACAGACGAAAAAAAGAAAGACGTACGCAGGAGCGTCGCGAGGACGACCGGGTTAACGTTAACTTTCCCGCAAAGTGGCACGGCGCTTCAGGCGGCTATGAAGGGCGCGTCGAAGACCTCAGCGTCAAAGGATGTTTTGTAAACACCAGAGGACCCGCCGACGTGGGCGAAATCATTAATCTGCTGATCCATTTGCCCAAAGGCGACTGGTTGCCGCTCCGCGGAAAAGTGCGTTTCCACCAGGAACTGACGGGATTCAGCGTATCGTTTGCGATTCTGGACGAGAAAGAGCGCGCAGCGCTCGACAAACTCATCGCCAGCCATTCTTGACGAGCGATCATTTTCCATCTTGATGTTCGATCCAACCAAGCGCTTCACAAATCGCGTCGCGAATTATTTGAAGTATCGGCCGAGCTATCCTCCGGCGATTATCAATTTGCTCGAATCAGAATGCGGGCTAACGCGCGAAACCATCGTCGCCGATATCGGCTCGGGGACCGGTTTCATGACCGAATTGTTTCTGAAAGTTGGAAACAAAGTATTTGGCGTCGAACCGAATGACGAAATGCGCGCGGCCGGCGAGAAGTTGCTAGCCCAGTATCCGCTATTTGTCAGCGTAAACGCGACGGCCGAAGGGACGACCCTACCCGACAATTCCGTCGATTTGATCGTTGTCGGCCAGGCTTTTCATTGGTTCGATCAGCGAGCAGCGAAACTCGAGTTCAAGCGAATCCTGAAATCAAATGGGTGGGTGGTGCTGGTGTGGAACGGATTCGACCTCGAAACCAGCGCAGTTGTTCGCGGTTATCAACACTTGCTGGTGAAATACGGCACCGATTACAAAGAAGTCAGCCGAGAGATCGAGAGCTGCGATATCGAGGAGTTTTTCTCTCCACAGAAATACCAGAAGGCGAGGTTCCGATTCAAACAGGTCTTCGATCTTGAAGGTTTCAAAGGACGCCTGTTGTCTGCATCGTACGCGCCGCAACCGGGGCAGGCAAGATATGAAGCGATGATCGGTGAATTACGCCAAGTCTTCCAGGCGAATCAACAAGACGGGAAGGTGGATTTCGATTACGAGACGCAGGTTTATTACGGCCAGTTGTGAAAGGAGCGCTTATCTGGCCGCAATCGCCGCGAGCGCATGCGCTAAATCCATCCGCGTAAAGTTTCCCTGAGGATTGAAGTAGGTGCTGCTGCTCTTGATCAATCCATTCTGCACGGCCAAGGCCACATAACCTCTCAACGAGGCGGGAATCGACGCCGCATCGAGATACGTCAATGCAAAGCTTCCGCTTTCGGCTTGCTGCCGCAAGCCGTCAGCGCGGACGAGCGCAACGGCGGCAGTCAATCGATCAACCGCAGCGTCAGGTTGGAACGCGCCTCCCGCAGTAGCAGCCGGAAACAGCGCGCCGTTCGGCGATGCCTGAGCGCTTTCAATGAACAGCATCGTGGCCCGATCGTTGACGTCTGTGTAATGCGCTTGGACGGGCAAGTATTGCGGCACGCGCGCACCTTGAACTAACGCTGCGGCGAAAGCTGCGCGCGTGATGCCAGACGCCGGCCGGAAATAACTGCCGAAAGGCGAGAGCAAGAGGAACCGGAACGATTGATTCATCTCGGCGATCGAAGTTGAATCAAGCCCGGCAGTGTCAGTCAATGACGGATACTGCGCCGAAGTCGTGCGCGCGACTCCTGAATAAGACTGTGCAGCCGGGTTACTAACTCCTGTCGTCCCAGCCGAGGTCGTTGCGGTTGACGTCGATCCGCTAATCGCCTGGACCCGAGCTGTCATTGCGCCAACTGGATTTGCAATTACGATTCGCTGTCGCCGGCCCGTCAGTCCCGGCGCGTTCGATGAATTGCTGACAGCCTGGGAAGTTCCTTGCGAATTCAACAGAGAGAGCGTCAAGTTATTTGGATTCAGCGTGTCGCCCCAGGCAATCTCAATCGATGAAAGTAGTGCGTTCGCCGGAACGTTAAGCGACGAGTCGCTGGATGACCCCGGCGCCGCGCCGCCGGCAAATGTCTGGGTCGTATTACTGAATGCGACTTGCCCTTGATAAGCGGCGCCGCGCCACGATCCGAAATGTCTTTGCGCAAACGCCGCTTCGAGCACCGCGGCTTGCGCGTTTAGCATGCCGGCGCCGACTTCATACATGTAATAGGGCAGCAGAGGTGTCGCTGTCCGCTGCAGGATGTCGCGGATCTTAGCCGGAGTGAGGTTCGGGTTGGCCTCGAGCATTAAAGCAATCGTGCCGGCCACCTGGGGCGCGGAGAAACTTGTGCCGCTGCCGGTCGTGTAATAAGGCAGGTCGGTCGCGCTCAACGAGCTGTCATTGGCCCCCAACCCGTCAATCGTCGTAACGGTGGCCAAAGTCGAAGCGCGCAGGCTCACCGTGTTAACGCCGGGAGCGACGATGGTCGGACGAAACAGTGGGCTGCCAAATTCGCCGCGCGAAGAAAAGGTCGCCAGCTTGCCCGCATCGTCGGTTGCGCCGGTGCTGATGACCCAGGGCGCAATCGCATAAGGATTCAGCGAATCCGCGCCAGGCCCTGTGTTGCCCGCTGAGAAGACGACGTTCACGCCATTATCTGTCAACATCTTGGTCGCGATGTTCACTGGATCGTTTACATCGAAAACCGTGTTGGCAGAGAAACTGCAATTTACCACGCGCACGTTGAAAGCCGGTCCGTTCGCCAGCAGATAATCAAATCCGGAAAGCACGAACAGCAGACTCGCGTCACCGGCGCTGAGCCCGAGAATGTTTGCGCCCGGCGCTACGCCGGCATACTTCCCGTTTGATTGTTGTCCCGTGCCGGCAATCACCCCCGCCACAAAGGTCCCGTGACCGTAAGCCTGATCGGTGTTCGGCAACGTGGTAGAGGCCACTGGATAATTGAACCCCACACCGAGACTCTGGGTATCGGCGAGTTTCAGGTTCTGCACTACTCGGCCTGATAAATCCGCGTGAGTTCCATCGACGCCTGTATCCAAGACTGCAACCGTGACGCCGCGACCGGATACTGCCAAACCATGATTCGCCGTCGTTAAATCGTTATTTCGTTTGATCTGATCGACAGTGGTTTCGCTCCGCGCGGCTGCCTCGAGATTCCATTGAAAAGTGCGATTCATGTAAATCGATCGCACCGCGGGCAGATGCGAAATCGCGGCGATCTTGGACTTGGTAGTGGTTACCGCGATCACCGGCAGCACGTGATAACGCGTGCCGCCGAGCACGCCGACATTTTGCAGGTCCGTGATGTCCGAATCGGTCGGCAGATGATGATAGACAATCACTGCATCGATATTGCTGTCGTCGGTCGCGCGATTTAGCAGCACCGCGAGTTCGGGATCGACACTCTGCAATCCCGTCTGACCGACACCCGCCATCAGATTTGAAACAAGCGCATTGACACCGGTCGGCACAAACGAGTCGGCGCCGCTAACGGTGATTCCGTCTGCTCCGCTGACGGTGATTCCATTCACGCCGGTGATCGTGACAGCACTTGGCGTGATCGTAAATATCGCGCCATCGGCGCCCGTTGCGATGATTCCGTCGGCGCCGTTGATTGTCAGTGTGTTGTCTGCGCCGCTGACTGTAATGCCGTCTGCGTGGGCGATATTGCGCGTGTCGGCTCCGCTGGCCGTGATGCCGTTGGCGCCGGTCGCGATGACGTTATCAGCACCGCTGACGGTGATTCCCGTAGGATTGTGTATCGTGACTGAATCGACCTTGTAAGTAGTGCCGTCGGCGCCGCTGACGGTGATTCCGTCTGCGCCGCTCACGGTGATACCGTCAGCGCGAGCGATTGACTCGGCATCCGCTCCGCTGGCCGTGATGCCGTCAGCTCCGCTCACAGTGATTCCGTCGGCGCCCGAGACGGTAATTCCATCGGCACCGCTGACCGTAATGCCGTTCGGGTTGAACGCGAGCAATCCATCGGCGCCGCTTACGGTAATCCCGTTGGTGTTTTGATAGAGAATTCCGTCGGCGCCCGAGACGGTAATCCCGTTGGCACCACTAATAGTCAGTCCCGCCAGTGCAGGCACAGATGTAAGCAGGACGATTAGCGCCAGGGCGAACGATTGGTAGATCGTGCTATTTATTCTCCGACTCATTTACTCACAAGCCAACGCCACAGCCGGGTCGGACAGTGGCTTGTTCAGCAAAAACGTGGAAGGGGATTTCAAATGAAAAACTGAGACGACGGGCGGATTCTAGCGATGAATTTCCGCGGGTTTGTTGCGGCAGCCTTGCGATTTTCTTCTCGGTTTTTGTGCGGTAAGAAAGGCCTCCACGGCCTTTTTATACCCGTTTGCGGATCTACATTACGTTTTTGCAGGCCTGCGTTGTGGCTTTGCAGACCTACATTGCGATTTTGCAGACTTACATTGCGGCTTTGCAGACCTGGATTGTCACTTTGCAGACTTACATTGCGCCGTTGCAGAGCTGCATTGCGGCATCGCAGTGTTACCTGAGAGCGTTGCAGCTCCGCAGCACATTTTTGCAGGTTTACATAGCCTTAAAGCAGCTTTACTTTGCCGCCCTGAAACACCTGCCGAGCGCCCAGCCTACCCGCTGATTTCGTTTGAAAACGATCGCCACCAAGCGGAAGGAGCCGTTACTGACCCAGTAATTCTTTATAAGTCTTCTGCGTCTGGGTGGCCGGTTCGACACCCAATTCTTTTTGCAAGAGCGCCCGCAAAGTTTCGTACTGTTCCTTGACCGCGACTCGATTTCCCACAGCCGCCTGGGCCCGCATAATCAGACAGTGAATATCTTCGCGAAACGGATCTTCGCGCAGGATTCGCTGTGACAGGTCCATGGCGCGGCTGAATTCCTGCCGCTTCTCGGCGACAGCCGCCACCGACGCGAGCATTCGCAGATATTGCTCGCGATAAAAAGAGCGCTGGTCGTCAACCCAACCGTCATACGCCCCCTGCATGAATTCACCGCGATATAGACCGATGGCCTGTTCATACAGTTCAATGCAGCGATCGAAATCGCGTTCCCGGCGTGCGGTTTCGCCGTCGGCAATCAATCGATCAAATTGTTCCGTATCGATGAGATAGGAAAATTCCGAATTCAACTGATAATCGCCGTCGCGATAGGCGAGAAAGTTTTGTTTCAAGGGCTGATTGCTGTTGAGGGCCTTGCGAATGTGCGACATCGTCGGATGGAAATTTCTTTCGATCGTCTTTGGATCGATGTCGCGCCAAAACGTATCGACAATCGTATCCTTCGGCACCCGACGATGCGGCCGTGAGGCAATGAAGCACAGAATGTCGCGCGCTCGGCGCGTCGTCCACGCGTCGGCCGCAAAGGGACGTGCGCGATCGCGAAAAATTTCAACCGACCCGAGCATGTTGATGGTGAGATCGACTAACGGAGCCGCTGCCACTGCGGCGGGCGCGGGTGTAATCGCCACTGGTGTTTGAATTTGCTGTCCCCGCAAATCCGGCGGCAGTAATTCCTGAACATCTTCCGACGCAAACACCGCCGGATGCGCAGCGATTTCCTGGCGTAGCCAGTAGTCGTAGTCGTAACGCGCTGCCAGATCGAGAGCTCGGCGCAAATCATCGAGCATCGCAGCCTCGCGTGACTGTGCCTGGTCGCAGACGGTCAGCCCCATCGTTGCCTGTGCATCGTAGTAATAGAGCCCTTGTTCGCGGACGTAACTCAGCGTCGTAGTGAAATCCTCGCGCGCTTTTTCATACTCGCGCGCGGCGAGCAGGATTCTTCCCCGGGTCAAACGCGCTGTGTGATGCCCAATCGGATTTCTTTCCACAGGCCGGCGATCGATCAATTGATCGATTTGCGAAAGGGCTCGTGCCGCATCGCCGCCTTTCAAGCTCAGCAAAGCGCGTTCTTCCAGCAATTCTACCCGCGCCAAATCGATGCCGGCGTCGGCGTAGGATCGTTCGGCGCGTTGGTACGATTCAGCCGCGCGCGTCACGTCTCCACGTTCGCGATACAGATTGCCATAGGCTTCGAAAGCCTCGCCCAGTTGGCCGACCATGCTGAAAAGCTGGCAACCCTCGAGGGCGAGATCGAGATGCTGCTCGGTTTGCTCCAGTTCACCTCGGTATAAATGACAACGCGCGATGTTGATGTGCGCAGTCGCCTCTTGCGGAATCGGAGGCAGCGACGAATCGCTGCGCAGCATACGCCCCAGCCATCGCAAAGCTTCGCCAAAATCGCCCCGCATCATTGCCGGCAAACCGAGATTGTGCGTAATCAGCCGCGCATGTCTGTCGTCGTGTTGCTCTTCGGCTAACTGCAGCGCTGCGCGAAATTCACGTTCCGCAGCGGCCCATTCGCCTTTCGTCACAAAGCAGACGCCGCGGGTGTTGGCGCATTTTGTGCGGACGACCGAGTCGGGCGGGCTCAGCTGTATCGCACGGTCGAGATATTCAAATGCTGAATCGTAATCGCCGCGGCGACGCGCAATGGTCGCCAGCGAATGCAGCGCTTCGGCCTCGCCAATGTTGTCGCTTTGAGCCCGCAGACCGGCAATTGCGCGACGAAGTAAATTCTGTGCGCTATCAAAGTCGCCGCGGAGGCGAGCAACTTCAGCGCGAAAAGTCAGCGCGCGCGGATGCGCTTCGAGTGCCGCAGCCGGCAACCCTTCGGCCAGTGAAGACAGCGAAGCAAGTTTTCCGGAGTTGATCCAGGCATCGCCGTTTTGCGCGATGATCTCCGCGGCTCGTTTGAATTCTTCGGCATCGATCAAGTGACGCACGGCATAGTCCCAAGCGGAATTCTCAAGAAAGTAATCGGCATACCGCGCGTGTTCGCCGGCGACGCCCGCGCGGCCGACTTCGGAACGCAAGCGGCGGCGCAGAAAACTCTGAAACAACGGGTGCAGCCGATATTCTTCGCCGGTGGCGTCGGCCGCGACGGTCATGAAGACGTTGCTGCGCACCAGCAGCGGCAGCACGGCGGCAGCGCGCACTTCCGGAAACAGCCGCGCGCAAGTGTCGAGGTCGATGCGGTCAAGCAAGGCGATTCTCATCAGGAACTGCTGAGTCTGCGGCCGTTCCTGCGCAAATACTTCTTCGGCGAAATATTCGAAAATATCTCTCTCTGACTGCCGCAAGACCGCTAGCGGATCCAACTGTTTCTGATTCGGATCAGTCAGCGCGTGCCGTTGCGCCATTTGACGCACAAGCTGCAACGCGGTGATCCAACCGTGCGTGCGGTCGCCGTATTCGCGCAGTTGGTCCGCCGTCAGCGACAAGCCGAAAACTTTACGGAACAGCTCTTGTGTTTCTGCTTGCGTAAACAGCAGGTCATCGCGGTCGATAAAAGCGATCGCGTGCTGCGAACGCAAACGCGCCAGTGTCAGCGGTGGTGTCTCGCGCGAAATAATCACCAGATGAATCATTTCCGGCAAATAGGCGATCAGCCGATCGAGGACCGCGTGTACCTGTGTCTCGTTTCCCAGATGATGGTAATCGTCAAGCACCAGGATCAGCGGCTGTTCGATCTGTTCCAGGATTTCATTCAGGAGCACGTCGGCGGCGCGTTCGGGTTGTTGCGCCAGCTCCTGCGATTCATGCAGGTAGGCCAACAGCGTCTCGCCAAATCGCGGCACGCGCTGTTGAATTCCGTAGGCGAGATAACCGAGAAACGCCGACGGATCGGAATCGGATTGATCTAACTGATACCAAACGTAAGGCTCTTCCTGTTTGCGCAGGAAGTCAGACAAGAGCGTGGTCTTGCCGGAACCGGCATTTGCCGTAATCAGCGTAACCGGCATCGTCAGATCGATCTGTAAGCGCTCGATCAGGCGCGGGCGCGCGAGAATGTCCGGCGCCGGACGCGGCGGCAGCAATTTTGTGCGGAGAAAAAAGGATTGCGGCGAAGGCGGAGCACTGCGCAACTTTTCCGTTCGGTTTGCAGTGGTGGTCGATCGTCTCTGCTTCGACATACGTCGTAATGCGTAGCGTAAGCATAGCCCGAATCGCTCAGGGATGTAACGCAAGAGTGGTACGGGCGTCCCGCGCCCGTGGGCTCAAGGCAAGAAGCGCGCGCCACCGCGTTTCCCAAGGAGCGCGCGTCTGGGGTGGAGTTAGGTTTGATAATCCGGCGTCGACGAAATCGATTGACGCGGATTCTTGAATGACAATATCTTGTCCGCCACGGCGCGCCCCGGCCGTCCGGGGGTGGCGGCAAATTCAGCAATGGTGGCGGCCCGGCCGTTTGTTTCATTCCAAGCCGCGCGCGCGTGATCTTCGCCAAGACCGTAGCTTTGAAACAACCCGATTGCTTCGTCGACGGTGAAGGCCAACTCTGGTTCGTCCAACACGCGCAGCATCTGCTTTGAACGCATGCGCCACAGAGGCGCGGGCGGCAAGCTCCGGCAGGTTATCAAAACGTGTATGTCCGAAGGCAAGAGCGGCAACCAGCGGCGAAAGAACGGCACCACCCAGTCCGCATCGTAAACCTGATGCAGATCCTCAATCACGATGAGCAAAGGTTCATTCTTCGTTTCGCTGAGTTGAAACACAAAAGCATCGGCGAGCAATTCAGCGTTCTCACCCGCGACAGTGGCAGCCAATTCGATCAGGGTTCCGGCATTAATAGCGGGTCTTTGTCGCCGAATCGCCGCCACCAGGTATTCGCAGAACAGCCTTAATTCGTTGTCGGCGGCATCGACCTTATACCAGGCGACGGCCCGGCTGAGATTACGGCTGAAGTCGACGGCCAGCATGGTCTTGCCTGAGCCGGCGCGGCCGTTGACGATCGTCGCATTTGCGGAATAGAGATTTTCTGTAAGGCGCTTGACCAAACGTGGGCGCACGACGCGCGGGCCCGCCGATGGCATCGCTATTTTCTCGTGAATGAAGTGCTCCTGAATTTTCATCAGAATCGCGTTCATGACAATTTGCGAGCCGCACGCCGCAACAGCGCAATTGTGCAGATCGCCCCTTGAGGAATTCTTGAGGCTTGATTGCCGCGGCCGGTATCTTCATTAAATCACCCGACCGTGATTGTCATAACTAGCCTGGCAAGGTAAACTCTCGCTGCTTCCGAGACCTGTTTTGCAAAGGAGAGACAAATGAAGCGAGGCCTGAGTGTTATCGTCATACTCGTCGCCGCGACCTGGGTGGCCGCACAAACGCCGACACCGACACCCGCGCCGCAACGGACGGCCCCGCCGGCGCCACACACGAACTTGAAAGTCGGTCAGGCCGCGCCGGACTTTACTTTGCCCAGCTCGATCAGCGGTCCCGACGGCCGAAAAGTCTCGTACAAGCTGAGCGACTTCAAGGGTAAGAAAAATGTCGTGCTGGCTTTCTATGTCTTTGCCTTTACCGGTGGTTGAACGAAAGAAATGAAGGCGTATCAGGCTGATATCGCCAAATTCGATGCCAACGAGACGCAGGTTTTCGGAGTCAGTGTCGACAGTCCTTACGCGAATGCGGAGTTTGCCAAGCAACTCGGAGTAACGTTCCCGCTATTGAGCGACATTAAGCACACGGTGGTGAAAGATTACGGCGTCTTCAATGAAAATGGCGGCTATGGAAATCGCGCTACGTTTGTGATCGATAAGGACGGCATCATTCAGCACATCGATGAGGGCGGTGTCGCCATCGATCCTGCGGGTGCCGAAGACACGTGCAACCTTCTGCAGCATAAGAAGGCGTCGCCGTAAATCGTGTTAGCACCGGGAGCGCGATACCGAGGATCAGCTAATTCCCCATTGAAGAAAATGCGAACTAAAACTCTATTTCTCTTGGTCATCTGCCTGGCTCTGCTCGCCGGCTGCAAGTCCGGCGGCTCGCCGTCGGCCACCTTCAAAACCTTTTTTGAAGCGCAGAAGAAAAAAGACATCGCCGGTTGGAAACAGACACTCTCAAAGACCACACTGGCGGCGCTGGAGGCGTCGGCGAAGGAGCAAGGGGTCACGCTCGACAAAATGATTCAAGGCCAGCTCGACAATCCGTCATCGAGAGTCGACAAGATGCCTGAGACCCGCAATGAGAAGATCGATGGGGACAATGCCACGCTCGAACTTCGCAACGAAGATGCGAATCGTTGGGACACGATGTATTTCGTCAAAGAGGACGGGGCTTGGAAGATCGCCCTTGATCGTACCTTCGAGGAAATGCTCAAGAAGAGTGGTCTCTAGCAACTATTCGCCGTCGTCAGTGCATTTCTCTTCAGTCCAACTGGTCAGCGAATATTCATTCTGAAGACTTCGGTACACCACCACGCGCACGAGTTCGGTCGTGTCAACGTCGTCGTCTTGTTTGTGATAACCAACCTTCAGGCAGAGACGATAATTGATTCCGGCGACCACCTGGCTTTCGGCGTGCTCGAGAGAGACGAGCTTGTAGGTCATCTCCTTTTTCTCTGACTCTGCCTTAACGGCGAATTCGGCTGCTGCTACCGCGCCTTCATCTGTCTTATCAATCTCTCGATATCCGCCAACTCGTTGCGCGGAAGCTGCGAGGCAACTGAAACCAACCAGCAACGCCATGAGCAGCAAAGATATTTTACGCTTCATCCGTCTCCTCCGTTCTTGTGTTCGCGGCCATTCATCTTTTCCCGGCGCGCGTAAACGCTTTTTCAATCGCCGCGCGCAGGCCTTCGCCGGAATATTCAGTTAAAACTACGCCATTGATGAAGATTGTCGGCGTTGATCCAATTCCGTACAGTTCGCCGTCTTCGATATCGTGACGAACTACCGATTCGTATTTGCCGGAATCGAAATCAGCGTCGAATTGTTTGCGATCGAGACCAACTTGCGTGGCATACTTCTTCAAAGAATCTCGATCCAAAGTCGTCTGGTTTTTGAAGAGCACATCGATGTATTCCCAAAATTTTCCCTGGGCCTTGGCGGCTTCGGCAGCTTGCGCGGCGTTATAGGCGTTTTCGTGAATGCTCGTCAACGGGAAGTTTCGAATCACAAAGTGCACGCGCGGGCCATATGACTTCAGAACCTCTTCGACAATCGGATACATGCCGCCGCACGCCGAGCATTGAAAGTCAGTGAATTCGACGACCGTGACCGGCGAGTTGACGTCGCCGCGCGACGCGCCCGTGCCGAGGCTGATGTTCATCACCGGCGCTTCGGGCTCTTTCAAGAATATTTTCAGATTGCCGCTGGTGCGCAGCTTGTTGGCCAGCGCAACTTCCAGTTCCTCCTGTTGCTTCTGCTGAAGATAATTAACGATCTGCACGCGCACGCTCGCGAGATCTGATTTGATGTTGGCTTTGTTCTCATCGTAGAACTTTGTGACTTCCGAATCTGTGGGAGTTTTGATTTTGTCCGTGATCTCAGTCTTCACAATTTCTTCCGGACCGATTTTTCGCTTATTCGCTTCGGCCACAATCAGCATATCGTTGATGCGACGATCGAGAATGTTCTTTTGGATCTCATAAACGCGCATCTGCATTTTGTAGATGTACGCCTTCATGCGTTCATTGATTGCGTCGGCGCGGAGCGGATCGCCATTGACTGACACCAGCACGGTTCCCGGCGCCAGGTTGGGCGCGTTCACCTCCGCGCTCTTGCTGACCATGTTCGTCATCTTCAAACGATTGACGAGCGCGGCGTACAGCGTTGCTTTCTGTTGATTGCGTAGAAAGTTAATAAGATCCGGCCTGACAGATTCCAGATCGGCGCCGCCCAGTTGCGCGCGGTTGGCTTCGTATGCGGCGCGAATGTCCTGCTCAGTCGGGGTCGCGGCCTTGTCATCTATCTCGGCTGCGATAATGTCATTTGGCGACTTGCCGCGCTTCTTCGCTTCTGCTGAAACGAGCATCGACGCCACCCGCGCATCGACGGCCCGCTCCCGAGCTTCTCTAATAGCTTTCGCAGAATCTGTGAAGTAGTCGTGCAAGTAAGGATCGGGATCGCGCATCACGACTGCGCTCACATCGGGCGCAATGTCTGATGCCGAGATGGTCGTGTCGCCAACGATCGCCAGCGCCGGAGAAGCAGGATTAATGTTTGGAGTCGCTGTTGGCGCCGGAGTTGGTATCGCCGTCGGCGTCGGTTTTGGCGCCGCCGGTCTGGAGGTTGAAGGCCGCCGCGGCGTCTGGCCGGCAACGACAAGGAACATTGAAATGGCAGCCAACGCTGCCAGAATGATTTTGATTTTCGACGAATGCATAAATAAAAATCGAAATGCGGAGTCACGCCGCATACTCAAATTTGGGCCAAGATAATATTGGAAGAGCGCATTTTCGGCAAAAGAAGTATCCGCAGATTCCAACGATTAATCGAGTATCCCTCGTCACGTCTTATCTGAGGCTGCGTAATCTGCGGTTTGTCTTACGCAAGATTCGCGAGCCTTCGCACCGTCTCGAGCGTGTCAATCTCATCAACATTTTTGTCGGGCCGCAGCCGCACGATGCGCGGAAACCGCAGCGCGTAACCGCCCTTGTGACGGTTGGATGGCTGAACGCGGTCAAAAGTTACTTCGATGACGATGCGCGGCTCGACTACGCGCACGCGGCCGTGGGCGAACTCTTGAATTGTGTGCGCGCGAAACCACTCAGTCATTTCCGCTATCTCGGCATCGGTCAACCCCGAATACGCTTTGCCGATGTTGAGTAATTCCGGCTCGGTTTCCGATCGCCGCACGGCGAAGGTGTAATCCGACAGCACGCTGCGCCGCTTGCCATGACCGAGCTCGACCGTGGTCACGACCACATCGAGAGTTGCCAACGCCTTTTTCAATTTCAACCATTCGCGTCCGCGTCGTCCGGGTTTATAAAACGACGCCGGATCTTTAATCATCAAACCTTCATTGCCGCGAGCCCGGGCCGCATCGAATTCATCGTCGAGTTCTTTGACTGAGCTGAATCGTTTCGACTTCGAGAGTCGCAGCCGCTCACCACCGGTCGCTGACGTGATTAGATCTTCCAGGCGCGCGCGTCGTGCTTGCAAAGGATCGTCTATTAAGACCTTACCGCCGGCGTAAAGAAGATCCCACGCCACGAACACTACTGGTGTCGTCGCCAGCAATTCTTCACTAACTACTTTCCGGCCCAGGCGTTTTTGCAAATCGCTGAAAGGCAGAATCTCCGGGCCGCGCGCGCTGATAATTTCACCGTCGAGAATTACATCCGTCGGCAGCGCCGCGAGCGGCTCGTGCAGTTCCGGAAAGCGAATTGATATTTCATCCAGCGTTCGTGAATAAATGGCGACGCGGCCGCTTTGCACGTGCGCCTGCCCGCGGATGCCGTCGAACTTATCTTCGACCAAGAAGTCGTGTGGCATCGTTCGTTCAATGTCCGTGAGATCTGAGGCCGGCGTCGCCAGCATGAATTTGAGTGGATGAAACAGCCGCATCTCGATTTTGTGCAACGCGCCCGCGCGGGCCCTGACGGCCGCTTCGCCGATATCGCCGCGCAGCATGTTCGCCATCGAAACCTCTGCGAGCGGCTGCTTGAACGCGCGCGCGATGGTGTCTTCAACCAGACCCTCGCGCAGGCCGATGCGCAAATCTCCGGCCAGCAACTTCACGAGATACTTCGCTTCCAAAGGCGTCGCTTTGGTGAATACTTTCGCCAACAATTCAGTCTTGGCTTTTTTGCCGCGCGTCGAACTTAATTTCGACAACAGTGTCTCAGCATCAGCAAGCGCGAGACCGGGTTGGTTGTTCGCCTTCGCTTCGACAAAGATTTCGAAAGCAACATCACCGGCGTCACCCCAACGCGCATATCTGGGACCGAGCGTTTCGGGCGCAACTCCGGTCGCGAGACACATCGCTTCGCTGAGGATGCTGCCCCCGACGTTCGTGGTGCGCGCGTCGCTTTGCGCGAATTGCTGACCGGCGAAAAACCGCGCCGCGCGCGCCAGGTCTTCGTCATGCAATTGCTCGAAGTACTCGCCGAGCAGACGCGCCTTCTCGAGCTTCTTTGTAGTCGCTGCGACTGCTTCGGCAGTGCCGGCAAACGATTCAAGCGAGTTTGATGGATAGCTAGCCATGGACGCTGAGTGTCAGAAGCCCGACCGTAAGGGAGGGCCGCACTTCAGTCGCGAGATCTGAAAAACCCATGCTGCCCTTGCTTACGCGCGGACTTCTGACACGCGTATCGCTTCGTCGCTCGTCGGCGATCCAAATATGTTCGGGTGCAGAATCTTCGCCAAAATGGCAACGCCGTCGATTACGCGCGGACCGGGCCGGCTGAAATATGAAGTCGCATCGGTGGCCCAAACCTGATCCGCTTTTACTGCGGGCAAATCATTCCAGCCTTCCGGCAAATTCGCGGACGGCAACTGACGCAAGATCTCTTCTTTGTAATAACCACACGGAATCAAAACGATCACTTCTGGAGCGTATGCGCGAATTTCTTCAGCGGTCGTTGTGACGCTGCGCTGTCCGGCTTTGCCGAACGCATGATCGCCGCCCGCAATCTGGACTTGCTCAGGCACCCAATGACCTGGCGCGAATGGCGGCTCCAGCCATTCCAGCATCAATGTGCGCGGGCACTTCGCGATCGATTTCGTTTGCCGACGGATAGTTTCTAAACGGTTTGTCAGCCGATCAAGAAGTTCATTCGCTTCGCGATCTCGTTCGGTCAGCTCACCAACCAAACGAATGTTCGCGAAAATGTCTTCGATCGAATTCGGTTCGAGCGACACGACCTTTACATCCGCGTCGAACGCGCGCGCGGCGCGCTGGACCGTCTTGTAGCTGACGGCGCAGACCTCGCACAGCTCCTGCGTCAGAATCAAATCAGGCTTTAACTCGCGCAGTTTCACATCGTCGAGATTGTAGATCGATCCGTGTCCGTCCAACTGCGATCGCACTGCGTGATCGATCTCGGCGCTGGTCATGGTTTCGTGAGATATGCGGCTCGCCGTCAGACGCGGTTTATCGCCGACAGACGCCGGATAGTCGCACTCGTGCGTGATTCCAACGAGTTGATTTTCGAGTCCTAAAGCACAAACGATCTCCGTGCTTGATGGCAGTAACGAAACGATTCGCATCACTGAAGCAGATTGCGGGAGCGTCGGCGGGGTGTCAAGACCACGACCGACGTCGGCATACCAGCTTCGCTTGGGCTTTGCCGCGCAGGAGGAAGACCCGACTAAGGTCGGTACTCTGACACCTTCTGTACGTTCGGTCGCACGCGCGTTACAATCTGGCTTTCCGGCGCATCAAATGGACGACTCTGGGGCATTGCAAGTCATGTATCTATTCATCCTCGATTCGCTCGGCACGCAGGAGTTGCTGATCATTCTTGGCGCGGCCTTGATTTTTTTTGGTCCACGCCGTCTGCCGCAACTGAGCCGCCAATTGGGCAAGGGCCTGGCGGAATTCCGGCGCGCTTCCGAGGATTTCAAACGCACCTGGGAACGCGAAGTGAACCTCGAGAATTTCGACAAAGGCGTCGACGACGATCCGGCGACTTCATTCATCGACAAGGCGACGGAGAAAATACGCGCCGCGCGCGAAGCTGCGGCGCTCGATTCGGCCGGCGTGTCCGCTACCGCTGAAACGATCGCGCCTTCGATCTCGCCAATCGATCCGGCGCTGGTGCAGCCGCGAGAGGCAAATGTTTCTTCCACGGCTCAGCCGCCGGAAAATCCTCACGGCAAACACGAATGGCTCTGAAAAATTGATCGCTTTCCAGGATGCCCAGCCGGCGCTTAATCAAATCAAGAGCAGAAAAAGAATCTGGCGAAGAACTCGGCGGGCAGATGTCGTTTCTCGAACATCTCGACGAGCTGCGCACGCGCTTGATTCGCAGCATGGCGTTCGTTTTGATTACGGCGTTCATCTGTTGGTTTGTCTCGGGTTACATCTATAGGTTTCTCGAGGCGCCGGTGAATCGCGCGCTGGCTGAAGCCCAGCAGCAACGAAGAGTGCCCGTCGCCGGTTTGAATGGACAGCTATCGACCCTACCGCTCAACTCGCTTCGTCAAAACGACAAGATCCGTTATGCGTTTCCGGAATTGACCAGGATTGGCCCAGTCTCGATTCCCGCGGGTGCCTCTGTGATGGCTCGCGTCGATAAGGATGCGCAGGGAAATCTCGGGCTCTTCACCGATGAACCTTTGTCAGCCGGCAACGACATCGTTCCGAAAGATGTGAAGCTGCCGATCGATTTAAGCACCGGTTATGAGAAGCTGCGCGATCCTAACGACAAGTTGATCGTGACGACGGCGCTGGAACCGTTTGCGCTCTACGTCAAGGTATCGCTCTATGCTGCCATCGGATTATCGGTGCCGTTCCTGCTCTGGCAAATCTGGGCGTTCGTCGCGCCGGGTTTGTATCCGCACGAGCGAAAATACGTCACGCCATTCATAGCGCTGTCGTCTATTTTTTTCGTTTTGGGAGCAGCGACGGCGTACTACTTGATCTTTCCGCCGGCCGCTAAATACTTGCTGGGCCTAGGTTCAGACTTTCGCCTGCTGCTGAAGGCGGACGACTATTTTGATTTTATTATTCTGCTGATGCTGGCGATGGGTGTGGTCGCGCAGATGCCGGCGATTACTTACGTGCTGGCGCGCATGGGGCTGGTGACCGCGCGCTGGATGCTCAAAGTCTGGCGCGTCGCCATCATCACGATTCTGATTGTGGCCGCCGTGGTCTCGCCGACCAACGACGTGCCGAACATGCTGCTGTTCGCAGCGCCGATGTTTGTGCTTTACGCGATTTCGATCGTGGTGGCTTGGCTGTCCGGCCGCCAGCGAACAACAGATTAGACCACGAAAAGGCACAGGAATTACGAAGGAATGGAAGAGTGTCGCCAAATCGGTTTGGCCTTTGTGCCTTTTTGCGGCCATCGGCTAGTTTGAGGGCAACGTGGTTCGCATTTCCCCGCATCTTGACTCTGGCTTAGTGCAAACCTAGAATTCGTTATTCGTCCGCGGTGTCCTGCTTCGGATTCCGAAACTGACAAACTATAGTTCCCCGGGTTTTCTTTAGGAGTAATTCAAATGTCACAACGCAAATCGAGCCGCCTGGCTGTCGCTCTCCTGGTCCTGATTTTCGCCGTTCCCTCTGGCGTGGCACAAAAAAAGCAGAAAGAATCGTCGAACCAGGATCCAATGAGCAAGCCGCGGAATGAAAAGCCGGAATTAAAGAAGGCTTATAAGGACTGGTTGGAAAAAGACGTCGTCTACATCATCACCGACGAAGAGCGCAAGGCGTTCAAAAAGTTGGAGACTGACGATGAGCGCGAACGCTTCATCGAAGAATTCTGGCGTCGCCGCGATCCAGACCCGGACACTGAGGAGAACGAATATCGCGAGGAATTCTACGAGCGCATCGCTTACGCGAACGAACATTTTGCATCCGGCATTCCGGGTTGGAAGACCGATCGCGGACGCATCTATATCATGTACGGCAAACCCGACGAAATTGACAGCCATCCGTCAGGGGGCGCTTACAATCGCGAATCTTATGAAGGCGGTGGCTCGACCTCTACTTATCCATTCGAGCGCTGGTTCTACCGTTATCTGGAAGGCGTAGGCTCGGGAATCGAAATTGAATTCGTCGATCCAACGGGCAGCGGCGAATATCGTATCGCCCGCAACCCCGACGAAAAGGACGCACTGCTGCACGTTCCCGGCGCCGGCCTAACGGATGCTGAGTCGATGGGACTGGCCGACAAGTCTGATCGAATTGCGAACCTCGGCGGCATTGGCACTCCGGGCTACATGCGCGAGCAGGACAGTCCGTTCTCGCGTTTGCAGATACTGACCGACTTGCAGAGACCGCCGGCGGTCAAATTCAACGATCTCGCTTCGAGCGTGAACACGCCGGTCATCGAAGACAATCCGCTGAATTTCGATCTGCGGGTTGATTTTTATCGCCAGTCTGACGAACGCGTTATTACTGCTTTCACAATCCAAACAGACAATCAGAATCTGGTCTTCAAAGACAGCGGTGGTTTGCAGCAGGCCCAGTTAAATATTTTCGCGAAGATCACGCACGTCTCAGGCCGTCGCGCCGGCCAATTTGAAGATCCGGTGATCACGCGGGCGACTCCCGAGGAGCTCTCTGACGCCAAGGGCCGGAAGTCGGCTTATCAGAAAGCCGTCCCGCTGACGCCCGGCCATTACAAGATCGATGTGATCGTGCGTGACGTTGAGTCGGGCGCTACCGGCGTACGTCATCTCGGCTTCGATGTGCCGAAATATGATCCCGCAAAGCTTTCGACTTCAACTCTCGTGATCGCTTCGAAATTGGAATCGCTGAACAACGAGCCGGCGGTCGGCATGTTTACGATTGGAAATGTAAAGGTGATTCCGAACGTCTCGGGCGCGTTCCATCGCGGCGCTCCGATTGGCGTCTATATGCAAATCTATAACGCCGGCATCGATCAGACTACGCTGCGACCTTCGGTCGACGTCGAATACGTCTTGATGAAAGACGGCAAGGAAATCGGCAAGCAGGCCGAAGATTGGCGCGGCAACAGCGATTCCGGCCAGCGGCTGACACTCTCGAAACTGATCGATTCCCGTCAGCTCCCACCGGGCGATTACTCACTCGAGGTGCACGTGCGCGATCGTGTCAGCGGGCAATCGCTCGTGCAAAAAGATTACGGCAAATTTACTATTGTGCCGTAAAAGAAATAACCGGCCGGCTCTCGATCAATTAGATTGAGGGCCGGTTTTGTTTTGTAAGCCTGGTCTCTCCAACCCGTTCAACCAACGCGACTTTCAATCTTGAAAGGAGTGTGTCTTCTTGAACAAAAGAATGCTCGTCCTCGTGAACCTCGCAGCCCTGGCGTTTGCCCAAACGATTGTGAGCCAGACAAAGCCGGCTAACAACGATCCGCTGAACAACCAGCGTAAGATTAAGCGTGAGCCTGACGACGCTTTCAAAAAGTGGATTGAAGACGTCGGCCCGATCATCTCGAAGGAAGAGGAGGATGCGTGGAAGAAGCTGCGGTCAGTCGCTGGTTGATAAAGCAAGTTTCGCTCTCGTGCCTTAACGGAAAATCACTTTCACTTAGTCGAATCGCGAGTGGGAATCGATCGCTCGCGAATCTTTTTCGGGAAAGTTCTCAGCGCCGCTCTCCGTTGCTCCTCTGGACTCTCTGCGGTCTATGCTTTTATGGCTATCTTCCATACTCCCGCATGGCGAGTGCTAAACTAAATTCGAATGCAGCAGATTCACCTGACAGGATTGTCTCCGGCGGACTTGTCTGATTTCGTCGTCTCGCTGGGCGAACCGGCGTATCGCGCCCGTCAGTTGTTCCGGGCGATTCACGCGCGACGACAAACTTCGTTCGAGGAGATGACCGACCTGCCGAAGGACTTTCGCGCCAGGCTAAATGATGAGGCGACAATTTCAACCTTGATACTCGAATCGCGTTATCTCTCAAGCGACGGCACGCGGAGATATCTGTTTAAGACCCGTGACAACTATCCCGTCGAAACCGTATTTATTCCCGAAGAGCATCGCGACACGATCTGTTTCTCTTCACAGTCCGGCTGTCCTTTGCAGTGCACATTTTGTTTGACAGCGCAGCTTGGTTTGCTACGGAACCTGACCGCGGGTGAAATTGTGGAACAGATCATCTTCGCGTTGAACGATGCTTATGGGGCAGGCGTGCCAACGCCGCGCGGCACGAATCTGGTCGGGATGGGCGCGGGCGAGCCGTTTCTGAATTTTGAAAATTTGATGAATGCGATTCGCATCATGAATAAGCCAAGCGGTCTCCACATCGTGCCGAATCGCATCACCGTTTCAACCGCGGGCATCGTGCCTCGGATTCGCGAACTCGCCACGATTCCAAATCGTCCGCATCTGGCCGTTTCGTTGGCAGCTCCGAACGATGAACTTCGCGATCAGCTAATGCCGATTAATAAAAAGTGGCCCATCGAAGAGTTGATGGCAGCCTGTAAGGATTTTGAAAAATCTCTGAAGCGAAATGAGCGATTCACTTTCGAGTATGTGATGCTGCGCGGCGTGAATGACTCGGATGGACACGCGCGTGAGTTGGCGAAGTTAATAAATCAACACCAGATGCACGTGAAGGTAAATTTGATTCCACACAATCCCGCCGAGCCGCTGAAGTATCAACCTTCGACGCCGGATCGTGTCGCAAGCTTCAAACTAATTCTCGAATCAAAGGGCGTACACGCCTTTATTCGTCGCCCGCGCGGGAGAGATATTCTCGCGGCATGCGGTCAATTGGCGGCGCGCAGTGCGGGCGCTTCGCCGATCTCTATCAGCCGAAAATCGGGCATTCGTCGAATTGCGTGAGAGCCCTTGCGTGGCACTTCGTCCAACCCGGTGTAAAATAAGAACCGAAGTTAACCCCATGGCACTACTTCATCATCGCGAATCCGACGGCACCTGGAGTCGAACTGAAGTTGATGGCCCGGGCGCTATTCTCACCTTAGCTTCTATTGAAGCGACCATTCCGTTATCCGAGACTTATCGAAATACTGAAGTCACAAAACAGACCAACTAAGAATAGCCATGAAATCAATCGCCAAACTTCTTCTAGTCGTCACACTCTGTCTACTGCCGCAGAATTTCTTCGCAAGGTCGATGAGGCCGCGCGCACTTGCGCCGCAACCGAACATCGAAATCAAAGGTTATTACTCAGCGAATAAAGTGTCCCGCGGTCGCGTGGTGCGGGCGACCATTCAGATGGACATCCCCGGCGGCTACCACGTCAATGCGAATAAGCCGCTGGGCAAATATGCGATTCCCACCACTATTAAAATCGAAGCGCCGCAGGGCGTTGTCGTCGGTCCGATCATTTTTCCGCGCGCGTTGATTCGCAACCTGAAGGCGGTGAACAACGAGCGGCTGGCCGTTTACGAAGGCCGCGCGGTGTTCCGATTTAATGTGACGATTCCAGCGAACTACGGCGACCAGTGGATGAACTTGCGAGCGCACGTGCGATATCAAAGCTGTAATGACGATGTTTGCTTTCCGCCGAAGAATCAGGATATTGACTTCGGCCTTAGCGTTGGCCGCGTTAGTGAGCGCGGGCCAGGTGCAAACGGTGCAGTCTACGGCGGCACGTGAGCACCAACGTCAGCGCCTGCCGATGACCGACATCAGTCTTCCCACGCGGCCGAACTTCTGTTTCTCACGGCGGTACGAGAAGAACAGATCGTTTCGGTCCATCGTACAAAGCGGCGCGACGTGGATTCGCTCTGATAAAATTCCGGCTTCGATTAGTTGATTACGATTTGCCAGGTGCAGATCGATTCGCGCATAACCGTCGCGTGTGGTAGTGAAGAGTTGACCGGCGCCAGCAAATCGGTTTTTGAAGATATTGATTACATCCGAGCCGACTTCGTAACAGCAGCAATTCGCGGCTGGGCCGATGGCCGCTCGCATCGTTTGCGCGCGCGCGCCAAAATCGCCTTCAAGTTTTTGCACCGCGTGTTTGACAATCGATGAGGATGTGCCGCGCCAGCCGGCGTGCACGGCGGCGAATGATCGGGAAGCGCGATCGCCGATCAAAATGGGAACGCAATCGGCAGTCTTAACCGCAAGCAGAACATTGGGCGTATTGCTGACCAGCGCATCGCAGAATTGATCGTCGCCGAGCACGCCCGGTTTTGATTTCGCGTCGCTTTCAGAATGGACAGTGCGGACGTCGACGCCGTGAACTTGCCAGCACCCGGTCAAAAGCCATTCGCCTTCGAAGAGTTTCAAGAAGCGGCGACGGTTCTCGTAAATGTTTTCGGCTTTATCTTCATTGAAGCCGGCGAGGCTCAGATCATTTTCCGGCATTGGGCTGACGCCGCCGAGGCGAGTTGAAAATGCGTTGGTGAAACCATCCTGTTCCAACGGCGCGCAAACGAGCGCGCGCACTCCATCCCGTTCGCGCCAGTAAAAGCCGGCACTTTCGAGAACGGCTGTTTCATCTGCTAACTTATTTTCTGCTGTGATCGTTTCAATCGGAGTTGACATTATCGAAGTTGCGCGGGTGCGCGAGACCATCGCGCGCACGCCGCGATTTGCTGAACGAGTTTTCACCGATGCCGAGCGCGCCTACTGTGAATCGCGCGGCGCTGCGGCCGCCCAACATTATGCCGCGCGCTTCGCCGCAAAAGAAGCGGCGCTGAAAGCTCTGCAAACAGGTTGGAGCGGCGGCATCAGTTGGCAGGATGTTGAAGTAGCTGCGAAAGAATCGGGCGCCCCAGTGATTTTATTTCATGGCCGCGCGCGCGAATTGTACGAAGCCAGCGGCGCGACCGCTGCCCACATCTCAATCGCGCATACGACTGAACACGCGATTGCTGAAGTGATCTTGGAGAAAAATTAGCCGGCGTATTCCGTAGCGCGGCTCTGCCGCCTGATGTGCGGAAGGTCTTTGACCTTCCGAAACGCCCTTACTTATTTTTCTGGGCTCTGCCCTTGAATCCATGCCTCCCAAATTTCAAATCTCGCGAGACTCCCCAGCGCTTTACGTCACAATCGTAACGAAGGATCGACTGCCAGTCTTCCGAACGGATGCTATGAAGCTGGTTACTTGCCAAGCACTCGATGAGGCGAGGCGTTCTGGAGGCTTTCTCATTTTCGCCTACGTGATAATGCCCGATTATTTGCACTCGTTGACGGATTGTCCAAACACCTCTGCCGACATTCTGCGTTTCGTCAAGGGTCTTACCGCTCGACGTGTGATTGATTATTTGAAGGAACACGAGCATCAAAGTTGGCTCGCAAAGTTGCGACACGCAGATTGGAAACGCAAGCACAGCTACTCACTCTGGCAGCAAGAGAAGAATGTCTTTTCGATCTTCAGTGAAGCCATGTTTATGAAGAAGGTTAATTACATCCATCTCAATCCGGTGAGGGGAGAAGTCGTTGATTCTCCCGTTGACTATAAATGGTCAAGCGCCCGAATTTGGCGACGAACGCCGAGTGACGATGAACCGTTGATGGTTGATTATGATCGTATCGAGTGGAGAAGGGCGTAGCCCTTTTCATCGAGGAGGTCTTCCCAGAAGGTCAAAGACCTTCCGCACATCAGGCGGTAGAGCCGCCCCGGACAACGCAAATGCTATCGTTCCGCAATTCTCATTTCATTAACTAACACCCTTCGGCCTTGCTTGTTCGTCTCAATCTGCGTTTTGCGAAGGTCATCCGACTCTGGCGCGATAGTTCCGGTCTGACTCTTGCGCAAACGCTCCGGTTGGAATGAGACGGCTTTCGCAACGCTTAGATCATCGCTCGAATCAAAATAAAAGTTATGTCGAAAGCATTCTGACTTGGGCGCGTCGGTAGTCAACAGCGCCACGCGCTCATGCGTCGGACATTTGTTCGAGGCGAGCTCGTCCGTTTCGGGATCGATGTCGGCAATGGTGATGCCTGCCGGCGCGACGAACGATTTGCCCCCTAGCTCGGGTCGCAAATCAATCGCCTGCTTCATGAATTCAACCCATGCCGGCAGTGCGGCTTCTGCGCCGGTCAATCCAAGCTGTTGGTTATCGTCAAATCCAATCCACACGGCGCACACCAAATTCGGCGTGTAGCCTAGGAACCATCCATCGCGCGACGTCCCGGTCTTTCCGGCGACAGCCGTGTCGGGTATCTGATGACGCGCAGCGCGAGCGGTGCCGCGATCGATCACATCTTCCAGCATATCGGTGATCATGAATGCCGTTGTCGGCGCGATAACTTGATCTTCTGCCGACACCGCTTCGTTTGAAATCGCGTGCGCATTGATTCTCATGCCGCCGTTCGCGAATGATGCGTACGCAGTTGCCAGTTGCAAGGGCGCCGCTTCGGTTGTTCCCAGTGCGAGGCCGGGATAAGGTTCCGGCCGCGGCAATCCGAAATCTGATGCGGTGTTGGCAACGCGCGCCAGTCCGGTCTGCATCGCCACGTCGACGGTTACGACATTCAAAGATCGGATCAAGCCGTCGCGCATCGGCAGGTCACGCATAGAAAAGCCGCCGCCGTAATTTGACGGCCGATACTTCTGTGAATGTGCATAAGTGAATTCCTGCGGCGCATCGCGAAACATGCGTAAAGGGGACATGCCCGTTTCCAAAGCCGCCGCATACACGAAAGGCTTGAAGACCGATCCAGGTTGGCGTCGCGCATCGGTGGCGCGATTCAGTTGAGATGCGGCATAGTCGCGGCCGCCAATCATGGCCAGCACATTACCGGTTTTCGGATCGAGCGCCACCAGCGCAGCTTGCGGTGTTTGCCCGCGACTCTTATAAACCTCATCGAGCCGATCGAGTTGATGCGAGATTGCCTCTGAAGCAATCTGCTGAAGATCGAGATCGAGAGTTGTGATTGTGACAGCGCCATCACGGAGGGTAGGCAGGCTTGCCTGCAGTTCGCCGGCACCAGTGCCGGCGCTCGGCCCCTGGTCATCGCTAGCCCTCGTTCGATTTACATAGTCGATAAAGTAAGGCGCGGCGGACTCTCGAGCCGGATCGAAGTCAGCAATTACGAGTGGTTCCTGCGCAGCTTTGGCCGCATCGTCGAGCGAAATGAAGCCATCACGCACCATCGTTCCGAGCACCGTGTTTCTGCGCTCGCGCGCCGCGGCGTTCTGCCGCATTGGAGAATAATGCGTGGGACTCTGGATCATTCCCGCGATGGTCGCAGCTTCCGCTAACGTCAGGTCCTTTAAATCCTTTCCGAAATAGACGTGCGCGGCTTGATCGACGCCACGCACGGAAAACGCGCCGCGTTGGCCCAGGAAAACTTCGTTGCAGTAGAGCGCGAAAATATCCTGCTTCGTTAAGCGCCGTTCGATGGTGAATGCGAGCATCGCTTCGGCGAACTTGCGTCGCAGCGTGCGCTCAGGCGTGAGATACGTGTTCTTCACGAGTTGCTGGGTGATGGTCGATCCGCCCTGTCCCATTCGTTCGTCGCCCGCGTTGCGCAAAAGTGCGCGGCCGATGCCGAACAAATCGACGCCATGATGATCGAAAAATCGGCGATCCTCGATTGAAGTGATCGCATGAATTACAACCGTTGGGATATCGCTGAAGGCGAGTTGCCGGTGCGCGCCACCCTTGGTCGTGCCCTCGGTCAAAGGTTCCGGGGCCAGCGTGAATGAATCCGTATCGAGACCGTCGCGCGTCACGCTTCCGATTCGGCCGTCGGCACCAAGACTGATGTGGACCAACGAACTCACGTCGTTGTTCGGTCTAATATCAATTCCTTGTTGCTGTATTGAAAAGCTGCCATTCCAAACCCCGCTGGCGGAGTCACTCTCGATATATCCGGCGCGGCGCAACACTTCGGCAAGGCGTTCGGGTGATATTCGCTGACCGGCGTGCAACGCGCGCGGCGCAGCATAGATGCCGGCGCGGCTCATCTGATATCCGCGCGTCAACCTGTCGTCTACCAGCTTTGCGTAGGTGCGATACGATCGAACGAGAAAAAATGCGATCCCCGCCGCGGCGATAAGGCAAGCACAAATCGCCAGACGGCAGAACGCGCGCAAAGAAATTCTAATCCTGGCAGTTGGCTTCGGAATACGAGCGGTGATTTTGCGCATAGCAAAAGACCAAAACTCAAAAGCCTCCCGCGAAGGAGGCTTTTGGATTCTCAGATCTCCGATACCGTAGGCTTGAAAACCAGGGTCAGAGAGCGTCGAGCGATCCTTCAGTTTAATCCGTTGCTCTTAGGAAATGATTAATGGGGGCGAAATTCTTGGCCGGGTCAATCGCTAAACTTCAACTGTTTCGATGGCTTTGCTCTCGCCATCGCCGCCTCAATCGCTTCAATTGACTCCAATCCTGCCTGGTACCCGCATTCAACCAATTCTTTTGAACGCCGCGTTTGGTCCCAGCGAATGTGACCGACTTTGGGGGCAATCACCACATCCGCATCGGCGCGCTCCTGATTCGAAACAATGCGCTCGACCGCGATGAATGTGTGTGCAAGCACGCCGAGTGCCGTACGCGGCCGATCGAAAAAGCGAATCCCGTCGAGGTTCACGTCCACGCTAACAACCACGTCTGCGTCCAGCGCGCGCGTTTGGCTAATCGGCAGGTTCTGGACAATTCCGCCGTCGATAAGCAGTGTTCCATTTTCATCCTGGGCCGGCGCCATGAAGAATGGGATACAGCAACTGGCTCGAATGGCGAACGGTATGTCGCCCCGATCGCGCATGACGATGAGTTCGCCTTTCATCAAATCGGTGACCATCGCCGCGAAAGGAATTTTCAAATCTTCAAAGCGTGTCACCGGGAGTTGCGCGCGCAGGAACTTTTCCATCGGCGCATTCGATTGCAGCCCGAGTCTGGAAAACGAAGGCCGCTGCACGTGGCGCCAGCGAAACGTGCGCGACATCTCCACGAGTCGATCGATTGACACACCAGCCGCATAACAACCGCCGATCAGAGCCCCGGCCGATGCTCCGGCAATCGCGTCGATCGGAATATTGTTCTCGACCAGTGCGCGCAACACGCCGACGTGCGCGATGCCGCGCGCCGCGCCACCTGAAAGCGCTAGCCCGACACGCACGCGATTGGATTTCGAATCAGTCATGAACAACGGGTGTTAGAGTCCCGACTTCAATCGGGCATTGATGTCGCCGCCAACTGAAGTTGGTACTCTAAGGCTTCTCGCGAAGAGGCTATCTTGCTTTTGGATAATAGCCCTCACGCGCGCGCACTCGCAATTGTGAATGTGTCGGCGAGGTAACTACGATTTTGCGGAAGGCTTGACCTGATTCGTTGTTGGAATAGTACTGAAGCAGATATTGAGCGCGAAGTTCGCTGGCGATGCGGCTGAAAACTCCTTCGAGCGATGAGATTGTGTCTGGCACGAAAGCCGAGCCGCCGGTGGCTGTCGCCAGTGCCTGCATTGCATTTTGGGCGCGGGTGCTAATCGTGTTCAAGCGAATCGATTGGCCGCTGGGATTGATCGAATAGAAGACCGCATTTGCTTTTTGCGCCTCGCGTTGCATTTCGATTTGCGCCTTGCGATGGCCCTCCAGGAGCGCGGCTTCTGAAGCGGCGCGGATGCGGCTTCGACCGGCGGCGGAATTTGCGTCTTCGTCCTGCGACGCGCGATAGGCGGCCACCGCAGAGTCACGCACGCCATTGCTGAAGTTGTCTTCGCCGTCGGTGATGGCGACGATTACTCGGCGATGACGCTCGGGTGTGTTGGCCGAAAGATATCGCGCGGCTTCCATCACCGTGTCATAGAAGGCAGTGGGGCTTGGTCCGGTTGCGGCTTTGATCGCCAGCAGTTTCGCCGAAGCCGTCTCCGCCGGACCCAGCGGCTGCTCGAGCCGCGGCACTCGATCGATTGCGTAGATCGTAGCGCGATCGGCGGGGCGCAGAACTTGTTTGAGAAACCGAGTCGCGGCTTGCTCTTCGAACGCAAATCGTTCGCTGACGCTGCTCGACACATCGATTAACAGAGCGATATCCAACGGCACTTGTCCCGGATCGCCAATCTGCGCAATCTCCTGCGCACGGCCGTCTTCTTCAATATGAAAGTCCGTCTGCTTCAAACCCAAAACTGGTTGGCCGTTCGCATCAATCACTGCCACCGGAACGACGACCAGATTCGAATTCACTTTTACTACTTCGTATTCAATCGGCGCCGGCGTGGGCGTCGGTTTCGGTTTGTAAGTCAGCGGCGGCGGCGGTGGCGGCAGTTGTTTTACTTTCTGGGCCGACGCCGAAGAGATCAACAAACTGACCGCGAGAAAAGACAAGGCCAGCGCTCCGATTAGCAGCGCCGGCCGAAGTTCATTTCGTTTGAATTGTCTCATTCGCCAACTCCTCATGCCGCCAGTGTGTCGCTGGCCGAACCATTCATTTGACGCGCGCTGACGGCATGATCGTTGGCGTACTATCGCGCAAACTGTCAGTTTGCGTTACGTTACTGTCCGCTCCCGTCACCCGACTTCATCGTCGGTCCAGGTTGGGTCAAGCCTTTGTTGACCAGCACTTTCACCTCGACGCGACGATTCTCGGCGCGGCCTTCGCGTGTTTTGTTGTCGGCAATCGGATTCGATTCGCCAAAGCCGTAGGGCGTGACGATCCGGCGCAACGGAATCTGATGATTTTCAACCATGTAACGAATGACCGCGTCGGCGCGGCGTTGACTCAAGAGACGATTGCGTTCGCTGTTGCCGGTTGAATCGGCATAGCCGGTCACTTCGAGCACGTAACCTTTCGCGTTCAGGGCCTTGGTCGCGATCGCGTCGAGCTTGCTCTTCGCGTCGGCGCTCAGAATCGAGCTGCCGAGCCGGAAGTTCACTGCGATCGAATCCTGCGGCACATAATCGTCCAGCGCCGAGATGCGATCGTTGGTTGCGTTCACGCCGGCCACGGCCTGGTCCGCCGTTTCTTGCGCGGCCTTCGCGCCGCCGCGAGCCGCATTCGAAACCGCGGCAAGTTCATCCAATTGCCCCGAAAGTTTCTGCGCATTCTGTTCGACCTCACTCAAGCGTCCTTCCGTCTGCGTCGCGCGTTCTTCCAATGGAGCAGAACGCGACTCTACCGCCCTCGCGGTGCGCATGTCCGTGTCGGTGAAGCGAATGGTTTCAGCATTCAATTCGCCGTTCGATCCACCGCGGCCTTCGACTTCCAGATTCAGACCACGCAGGATGTTGGTCTGGCCGTAGTTGGTTCCGCCGCGCAGGAAACCGCCCTTGCTCTTCACCGATGTGCGATCCGTCAGTCTCACCACCGTATCGACGCCGTTGAGATCGCGCAGCACGAACGTGTCGGGATCTCGCTTGACGACGACGCCTTTAATCTTCGCTTTCTCGCCGCTGGCGATGCTGCGGGCACTTGACGCATTAGCCGGCGTTGTAGTCTGTGTCGAAGGTTGTCCGAAAGCTAATGGGGAAAGGGCCAGCGCCAGCCCAAAAGCGAGCGCCATCGAACTAAGTATTCGCGTTGTCATAATTTCACTCCTTCAAAGTTTAGTTGCCGTGCGCAGCCCTGATCGCGTCGGCGGTATTTGAGTTCAGACGATGAACTCTTGATTCACGTTGTCCACTGGATCAGCAGACCGCTCACGAGAACGTCGGGTTAATGAGCTTCAAGGCTGGCGCTCATCAACTTAATTTGACGAATAGTACAGACCGCGAGGTTGGTGTCAAGAGATTAATCCGCGAAAACGCCGATTCAAGCGCGTTACTAGGGATTCACTAGTTGTTCGTTAGCGGATCGCAAGAAAAAGCGTCAGCAGCCCGACCATGAGGGAGGGTTGCAGAAGCAGCCACAGATGAACACCGATTTACACTGATAAGAAGCCTCATTTGTTTTAGTCTGCGTTTATCTGTGTGAATCTGTGGCTGATTTTTAGGCCTGCGCTCCCTGACGGTCGGCTTCCGATACGCTCAAATCGCGAACTGGCCTGACTCTAGTCTTTCTTTGATATAGGCGAGGAACTTTTCCGCGTCGGCGCCATCGATGATGCGATGATCGAAGCTCAAGGCAAAGTACGCCATGCTGCGAATCGCCACGTAGTCTTCACCGTCGGCCGAGGTAAGAACTTTGGTTCGTTTTTCGATTTTGCCGACGCCCAGAATCGCGACCTGCGGTTGATTGATAATTGGGGTGCCGAACAGTCCGCCGAACACGCCGGGATTGGTAATCGTGAACGTGCCGCTCGCGACTTCGTCGGGCTTTAATTGTTTCGTGCGCGCGCGATCCGCCAAATCGTTCGCCGCACGAGCCAGTCCTGAAATCGAAAGATCGTCTGCGCGCTTAATGACCGGCACAATCAAACCCCAATCGAGCGCTACGGCCATACCGAGATTGATATCGCGTTTATAAATGATCTGATCGCCGCTGACCTGCGAATTGAACATCGGAAACTTGCGAATCGCATCGGTGACAGCCTTGAAGATGAACGGCATGTACGTGAGCTTCGTGCCGGTGCGTTCTTCGAAACCCGCACGGTTCTCGTCGCGCAGCTTGGCGATCTTCGACATGTCGATTTCGTAAACCGTGGTGACGTGCGCCGAAGTACGCCGCGACAACACCATGTGCTCGGCGATTTTTTTGCGCATCACGCTCATTTGCTCGACGCGATCGCCGGTGGCGGGTTTGATTGCTGGAGGCTCGGCAGCTTGCGGCGCAGTTTTCAGTGCAGCCGGCGGGACAGGTGCGGTACTGCGTTGCGGCCCAGTGCCTGATTCGATGTAGCTGAGGATGTCGTTCTTGGTAACGCGGCCACTCATGCCAGTGCCTTCGAGTTGCTTGATATCGATGCCATGCTCTTCGGCAATCTTGCGCACCAGCGGACTCGACTTGCTGCGACGCAATTCTTCCGCAGTGGCGGCGCCGTTGTCCGACGACGTCGGCGCGGCAGCAGCCGGAGCTTCTGATCTGCGATGCAGCGTCTTCACTTCAGTCTTGTGCGCCGAAGCTGCCGCGGCCGGCGGCGGCGCGGGAGCTTGCGGCGGCACAACTGGAACGGTTGGTTCTTTGGGTGCCTCGACATTCGGCGCGGCTTCGGCAGGCTTGTCCTCCGTGGCCGGAGCTTCTGGTTGTTCAACTGGGGGCGACTCCGGTTGTTCTGACGCAGCAGTGTCAGCGGCACGTTGCGTCGCGGGGCCGTCGAGCACCGCCACCACAGTGTTCACTTCGACTGTCTCGCCCTCTTTGAATTTGATGTCTGTCAACGTGCCTGCGGCGGGCGAAGGAATCTCGGCATCGACTTTATCAGTTGAGATTTCGAACAACGGTTCGTCGCGATCGACGCGATCGCCGACCTGCTTCAGCCATTTTGTGATTGTGCCTTCCGCTATGGATTCGCCCATCTGCGGCATTACAACTTCAGTAGCCATGATGACTCCCAATTAAAGTTTATTCGGTGTTCCTGCCTTCAGTTTGGCCTTGATTTCAGGAAGATTCTTAGTCATCCATGTTTCGATACCAACAGGCGTCAGAGTTCCAGCGTTATATCGCTGCAACCGGTCACGAAGCGTCGCAACTGCTAGAGTTTGCCCTCCGATGGTGACCGTCGGATTCCGCTTCCTGCGGGATTCAACTGCTTTTCTTATTTCGGCGATGTGATTCTGCATCCAGGTTTCGATGCCTTTGTTGGTCATCGCACCAGAATCATAAGCCCGAAGGCGTCGCAGCAGAGTTTCGATCGTAATGGGCTGACCGCCAATTGTGACTGTCCGCGTCTCCATAAAAATCTCCCTGTTTCAAAAAACTCTTTAGTGAGGCAAGCGGCGGCTAAATCCGCACTCTGAATGATCATAATTCGTGAATCACGCGATTGCCGCCGATTCGTTAGACTCCGCGGTAGTGGGATCAATGATCGTCTTGATCTCCGAAATCTTGTTCGCCGGAAAGCCGCCTTGCTGCGCATGCGCGCGAATCATGTCCTCGCTCGGCGCGATGTAGATGCAGTAAACCTTGTTATCGGTGACGTAACTTTCGACCCATTGAATCTGCGGCCCAAGGTTTTGCAGAACACTGCATGATTTCTGCGAGATGCCCTGAAGCTCTTGCGGCGACAGACTGCCGGCGCCGGGAATTTCGCGTTCGATTACATATTTAGGCATAAGAACCACTCCTCTTAATTTAGTTTGCCACAGCGGCACGGAGACACAGAGACGAAAAGAAATTTCGAACGTGGCAATATTTCATGAATTTCTCTGTGTCCTCTGTGCCTTTGTGGCGAAAAGTTTTCAATAGGCGGCCAGTTTACGCGCCGCGTCCACGACGTGTTTCACCTGCGGCAAATAATAGTCTTCCAAAGGGGGTGAATAGGGAACGGGTGTGTCGAGCGAAGCCACGCGCACAACCGGAGCGTCGAGCCACTCAAACGCTTCCTGCGAAATGATCGCGGAAATTTCTCCGCCGATGCCGCCGGTCAAAGACGCTTCGTGCAGAATCAGCGCTCGGCTCGTCTTCTTCACACTTGCGAGAATCGCTTCTTTATCAAGCGGCGCTAAAGTGCGCAGATCGATAACTTCCAGATCCAATCCTTCCTTCTCCAGTTCTCCAGCGGCATCAAGAGCCGTCAAGACTTGTGCGCCGAACGTAATGACCGAAACGTCTCGACCTTCACGCGCCGTGCGCGCCCGTCCTATTTCTACGACGTAATCATCTTCGGGAAGTTCTTCGCGCAGACGCGGCAGGCGATAAAGCTTCTTGTGTTCGAAATAGAGCACCGGATCGGGATCGCGAATCGCGGCCTTGATCAACCCCTTCGCGTCGTAAGCCGTTGAGGGTTCGACGATCTTCAGTCCCGCGGTATTCAGGAAAAACGATTCAGCGTTCAGCGAATGGAACGGACCCGCGCGCACCCCCGAGCCGCATGGTCCACGAAACACAGCCGGAATATTTCCGCCCCAGCGATAACGACATTTGGCCGCATAGTTGGTCAGCAGATCGAATCCGCAGGAAATGAAATCGATGAATTGAAATTCAGCGACGGGCTTCATGCCCATCAGCGCCGCGCCACATGCCGCGCCCACAATCGCAGCTTCAGAGATTGGCGTATCGATCACGCGTTCTTTTCCGAAGCGATCGATCAATCCTTCCGTGACTTTAAAAGCGCCGCCATAAACGCCGACGTCTTCGCCGATAAGAAACACCGTCGGGTCGCGCTCCATCTCTTCCCAAATGCCCTGGCGAATCGCTTCGACCATGGTGGCCTGGCCGCCACGCGGCGGGCGTTCGGGCTTGCGTTCTTTCTTTAATGCTGTCGACATCGCTCCTGGTCTAATTGCCAATCTTGACCGGCGGTTTATCTGCCGGCAGTTTCAGTTGGGCCAGAACGTTAGCGGGCAAGACTTTCAAATCCTTGTCGTCAACGCCGGCCGCATCGATGAAGCTCCAGCTTGTTCCAGCGTCGGGCGAAATGCCAATCAAAAAACCTTCAGTTTGAAAAGTGCCCTCCTGGGCTTTCATCTTGAGAGTGAGCGGTACCACCGCATAAATCGTCCCCCCGTCATGGACGAATTGAGTCGGCGATCCGGCCGTGGTCGAAAGAAACTGAACGCCGTCACTTTCCATTTTGGCGATTTCGTCCTTCATGGTGGCCAGCATTTTCTCGTGGCCGCCGCCGGCATCGACGACTTTGGAATACGTCATCTCCAGAACTTTCTGATAGTCCTTGTTCGTGAACGCGTCGGTGAGTTCCTTCGTTCGAGATGTCAGGGTTGGATAACTGTCCGCTGAGTTTCCGGACGATGGACCGGCCGGTGATTTCGACGCGCTCTTACAACCAATCGAAACCAAAATCAAACCCCAACACATTAAAATGCCGCCGCATCTATTTAATCTGAACATGACAACTCATGAGCCGGCATAGCCGGCGAAAGAATTTAGCTACGGGTGAAGCGAAGCGGAACCCGTGGATCAAAGCAATTATGTTTTCAAAAGCCCGCTTTAGCGGGCGACAGAACCTTTCGCCCGCTAAACCGGGCTTCGTTTTCAAAGAGGCGCCAACCCAGGGTTTCGCTCGCTACGCTCGCTTCACCCTGGGCTAAATTCTGCCGCCAGCTTCGCTGGCTGGTTGCGCGGTTCACTTTAGAACTCCACAACGACGGTTGCGAGTTCTCTCGGTTCTTCGGAATTGTTGTTCGAATTGGAGGGACAGCAACTAAGGTGAGCATTATTGTTCTTGCGCTCGCTTCCAATTCAGACTTGAATGCATCGTATTTCACACTCTCGGCGTTGAAGTTGAATAACACGTAGCTTCCCGCCCAATCTGTAACATAAAAATCATTAACGACGTCGTGTGTTCCGCCTACCACTCTGAACTTAAGACGAAACCACTTGTGGCCATTGATGGTTACCCAATCCCGCTCCAGCCAACTAAGTTTTTGATAGGTCTTCTCGGCATGAGTCTCCATAGATTTCTTCATTCGGACTAATTCATCTTCGTTCGCGTTTTGACCATAAGCACTGATTGAAACAAAGACCTTCTTGTCTTTATCGCTAAACGCAAACTTTGGGGGAATCGCCGACTGATCATAAACAGACGCCATTGATTCTCTTGACATCGCGGCGAGACCGCTTGGCGGAACAAAACTGAAGCCAATGGATCCGTCTATTAGCTCTACCCTCCTTGTTTGCGCCGTACTCGAGCCATGCCCGATCAGGATTAAGAGCAAAACTAAACACACTTTCAAAAGATTCGTCGTCAATTTGTTCATCTATGACTCCA
>DASQYL010000334.1:0-18361 GCA_035639235.1 Pyrinomonadaceae bacterium
TGGAACATCCCAGGCAGAGGCAAACCAATCGATTTGCTTCTCTCGACAATAACGATCGATTTCATCGAATTCAGCTTTTCCGAATTCGAGGCCTTCCTTCTGCTGTCGCTGCGTCGTTCCCCACGGACTCTCACGTAGAGAATCGAGCATTTCCGCAGTGTAGACAATATCGATCGTTCGCTTCTGGAACTTGACCGCGTCGCACCCAGCGGCTTTTGCCATACTGATAAGTTGTTTCGCGATGTTGAGATCACCGTTGTGATTGATTCCCACTTCCGCGATGATGAAGGTTCGTCGCGGAATAGGAACCGGGTGTTCCTGAATAAGATCTCTTGCAAAATCGGTTGTCATTAAAAGATTCCTTTGAAAGGCGTTTTAGCTGTTAGCGATTGTTGGTGTGCCCATCACCTATCGACCTCACCTCACCGCAATCGGAGCGCTAACTACTCTTCATGCCGACGGTGACAAGAGAGAAATCGAACTGTCACGGTAATTTGCACAATCCATGGCTTGGAGCTTGGGCGCGTCGCGTCAGTCTGCTACGCGCTGATTCCCTGAGAGTCGGCCTGCTCACCACCATAATTATAGTTTTGATAATAGCCGCTATAGTAGTAGTAAGAGTTCGCGCCAGCAGTTGGAGCTTTGTTTAAGACGACACCGATGATGCGTGCGCCTACGTCTCGTAACAGCTTGCGTGCGCGCGCGACCACCTTACGGGAGGTCTTACCAGAGTGGATTACCAGCAATACCGCATCTACCATTGCGCCGATTAGAACCCCATCCGTAAAAGCGGCAATCGGCGGCGAGTCTACAATGACATGTGTAAAGTTCTTCGCCACGGCCGAAACCAGATTCACCATTTGACCTGATCCCACTAATTCCGCGGGATTGGGTGGAACGGGGCCAGCCGGTAGCACGAACAGGCCTGAGCGGAGATCCTTCTGAATGGTGGCCATTATTTCGGTTTCAGTTGACTCACGCGACAGCAACGAACTAAGCCCCTGATCGGACTTGAGATTGAAAATCGAGTGAACTCGCGGCCGGCGCATGTCAGCATCGATGATCAAGACATTCGCGCCGGTTTGGGCCAGGCTGATTGCAGTATTTACCGCAGTTGTTGTCTTTCCCTCTGAAGGTAGACTTGAGGTAATCAGCAAAGTTTTTGGTGGTTTACCCGCCGTTGAGAGCAGGATTGAGGTGCGCAAATGACGATATGCTTCCGCGACCGGCGATCGCTTATCGACTTCGGTGAGCAACACTTCACCCGACCCATTGGCGTTGGCAGGGACCAGCGATTTGTTAGACGTGTTCAGTGCCAACAAACGCTTGGGCTTTCCAATTGCAACCTGCGGAATTAGGGCTACAGAAGGTAATCGCAGGAAGTTTTCAACGTCTTCCATCGATCGGACGCTGTCGTCCAGGTACTCGATGAGGAAGGCTAGGCCGATACCCAGGCAGAGTGCCAATATAAAGGACAAACCTACAACCAAGGTTCGGCGAGGAGATACTGGTTTCTTTTCGGCAATAGCATAATCGACGACTCTAATATTATTAGGAGTTCCGGCAATGACTACGTCGTTCTCTTTAGTACGTTGGAGCAGCCCGTCAAGCAGTGTTTTGTTTGTTTCGATCTCCTGCTGGAGAATTCTATAGTTTACCGCAGCTTCGTTTTGTGTGAGGGTTTCTGCACGTTGCTGATCGTAGGCTTTTCGCAGGGCATCCTCAGTGGCGAGCGCCTGCCGATAACGCGTACCGAGATTGGTGGTGACCACTTTGGTTGCTCGCGCGCGTGTATCGCTCATCTGTTTTTCGAGGGCCGCGATCTGTTTATCTACTTCTTTGACGGCCGGCCATTTCTCCGTGTTCTCGACTAACAACTCTGCGCGTTTCTGCTTTAGTTCTGTCAGTTTTATTTCCGCGTCCGCCGTGACCTTGGTCGCTGACGGAACTTCCCGGTCGCTACCGCCTCCCTCCGCAAGCGCTTCGGCAGCCCCAGGCTGTAGGCTCGCTTTGTACGCCGCCTCGGCCAGTTTGCGCTCATTTTCCGCTTCCAATAGTTGCTTGTTTAAGCCCTCGAGCCGTTCGACGACTGTGTTTTGGTTAGCATCGAGCGAGAGTATTTGATGGTTCTTCGCATAATTGATGAGCTGCTCTTCTTTGTCTCGAATCGTTCCTTGCAGTTCAGCAATTCGCTTTTGCAGATAGGTCCCCGTGCTGCCGCTGGTAGCAGTTTTCTTCTCTAGATTCTGATCGACAAAGGTCTGCGCGACGGTGTTGACGATCTTCGCCGCCAAATGCGGATCCGTGTGACGATAGCTGATGTCGATTAACCTCGTCTCACGTACCGCAAGTCGTGTCTCCTTCACCGGCTCAACTTTAATCGTCTCTTCCAACGCCTCAACGTAATCGGACAGCCTTTCAGCTTCAGCTTGATCCTGCTCGATATTCGGAGCCGCCCCGGAAGATGAAACCGGCAGAACGTCCACTGGCTTCTGCGGATCCGATTTTGATTTGAATCCCAAGAGCGATCTAAGTGCCGCCCATTTTGATTGCCGCTGCGAAGAGCGATCTGTTATGAAATCCGGATTGTGCTCAAGATCGAGCGATGTCGCTACCTTGCGAAGCAATCCGGGTCCGGTAAGAATCTGGAGCTGGGTATTAAAGTAGGCCGGGTCACTCGCCTCGCTGTTAAGAATCACTGATCCGGTTTTGGACATCCCTCCCAAAAGCGGATTGGCATTCTCAAGATCGACTTGAATTCTTGCCTGCGATTCATATACATCGGGCAAGCGGATTTCGTAGATGGCCACTAATATCGGCAGCAAAAGGGCGATGCCGATTATCAACCAGAGATGCTTACGTATGACTCGCCAATACTCGAACAGATGCGACCCTTGGGTCTCTTCTCCCTCGTACGAATATGGGAGATTTGATGCTGCAGAGATCGGATAGGACTCGTCAGCTCTTTCCAAAGAACGCTCCTTGCCGGAAAGCGCGAGGCTTGCTCTGGTTAGGTTAGTTGATTCACTCATTTTCCGTTTCCATCTTGAGGTGGTGACCCAGGTTGATTAACGCCTTTCGCGGTGATTCTTGGCAATTATGGGATCGCACGCACGACGCCCTGCGATATTGCGGATGGAACGGCACCCTGAAGTATTCCGAGAATCGTCTTGCTCGCAGATGTGCCGACCTCGACGATATCGTTTGGGATCAAAACCAAGTCGACTGCTTGCTGCTTTTGAATTGCCCTAAGGTCGACCAATATTTCCTGTTTAGCGCCGGTGCTCGTTTGCCTGATAATCCTGATATCGTTCGTTTTGCCATCGCGCGCCACGCCGCCTGCCATGGCAATGGCCCACGAGACCGTAACGATCTTGTCCTTCAAAATAACCGCTCGCGGTTGCAGCACATGTCCAATGACAAAAACCTGATCCGCTTCCGGTAGCTGGACGATATCGCCCGGCAAAATTATCGGATTGGCCTCTAGCTTGCCATTCAGGGTGTCATTCAATTTAAGCATCTGCAAGCCTTCATAGGTACTCGATGGTTGTGGATCTGATGATTCTTTTTGGCAGATAATCGGAGAACCTGTATGGATGATGTTGACTATTCGCCCGGCCGCCAATGATGGTCCGCCCGCAGACGTTAACAACTCTAGTAGTCGCACTTGTCGTTGCAGCCGAAACTGCCCTGGTGCGTTAACTGATCCGATTACGGCAACGGGCCGTGATTGGAATTCAGCGACGAAAACTTCAACGTCCGGATGGTTCTTATATTCCAGGTAAAGGTTAGCTATTTCGGCTGCCAGTTCACTCTCAGTGCGGCACGCAGCGGTTACCGCATGATCGATCATCGGAAGGCGTATCATCCCTTGTTGATCGACGCGCACATTGCCCGACAGTTCCGGCGTTTTTCGGACCGTAATTGTGAGAACGTCGCCTGGACCGATTCTGTATCGCGTGTCAGCACCGGTGCTCTTTGGAATGGCAGCGTCAGTCGTCGCAACTGTTGCCACATTTCCCTGTGCATATGCCTCGATGCCCGATGCACACGAAATAAAACCAATACAAATAGCGACGGCGATTGAGTGGTTCGGAAAATTGAATCTCCAGCCAAACGAACTCATCGATTTCGCGTTTACGAGTGATCTAAAGCTCATAGTACCTCCACAGCAAACACTTTCGATTCGGACAGCCTATCACACCGGACTTATGCTTGGTAGTCTTTCCCACGGAGAAGGAACCATTTGATATCGATCGCAAGGCCAGGGTCACACGACTAGCGCAGCGCGATTGCAGTATTGGCCGAGGGCCGTTGACGCGGTTACCCGTAGGAAGCCTTTCTCGCAAGGCAGCAATCTAATTTTTTCGTTGAGTTCCGAATATGAAATCCGCGGTGCGTGCGTCCGCGATCGACCGAACCTCCATCATTTCTACAGAAGATATTGTCAGCATTCGGAAGAGAATTACAGAATAAAGTCGCGCACCAAATGCAACCGAATCTGTTACGCATTCCGCAACGCGATTTCGAAACTCACTTTGTCGGTGAAGGTGGGTATGTGGCTGAGTCGCAACCCTAGAGCGGAACCATAGATGAGTTATTATTCAGAATCGGTTGAGGCCGACTTAACCTCTCATTCTATTTCCTGCTCGTGGTGAACATCGCACTTAGCTTACGCCGCGCGGAATAACAGCCCACCACTAACCTAACCGCGTATCAGAACCGCATTACAACGCTGCACCGCCATTTACTAAGTGCGCTAGCGTTCGGAAAGCGGCAAACAAATCGAACAAGCCCCAGAATGTCTCGAACACGTCGAAAAAGGCACTTTACTTGAGGGTGAAAACTATGTCAATCCGATGACCCTAACCAATTGGCCATTGATGCCGGACTTGCCCAAGTAGTCGAACGAGCTGAAAAATAGGCCGCTTTCACGCCGTCGCGGCCATCCAATCTTGTCCGCGCACGCGCTGGCGAAACATTAATGCACTACCGCGACGAGGTCGGGATCACCGCCGGTGCGATAAAACGCTCCCACGGTCAGGCCTCCCGCAATGGCTTCCGCATTATTCTTAAAAATCGGCAGGCCAACGACCTGCAATCTGCTCGTAGGCGACGTTGTCCCAATCCCTACATTCCCGTCGCTATTCTTAACCGTGAGCGCATTTGTCCAGACGCCATTCGCAAATCTCGTGACCGAATAATCTGATGGATTCCCGGCGAGACTTGGAGTGATACCCGCCGCCCATCTTGGCGCGCCACCCTCAAATAGAGCGACCTCGGAATCCGCTCCATTTCCACTTCCGTCAATCCGCAAAGTGCTCGCGCCGTTGCCGTTCTTGATTCTGATATCACCACCTTGAACATCCAGCTTGTATTCGGGATATGGAGTGGGCTGGGTCGAAACAATGCCGATGCCGACGTTCCCATTGTCACGAATCACCATCATCCATTCCGGTGTCGTATTCTCAAAGACATAACCCTTTCCACGAAAAACAAACGCGGGATCCGAAAACCTTTCTCCCGTCTGGCGGTAAGCGATTCCACCCGAACCCGGTCCGAACGAGGGACCCTTGGCTCGGGCTTGTAACTGAATATCGCCACCGATCGTAAGTTTCGTATTGTCAATCTCAGAATTGATTGGCGCTGTCGTGCCGATATTCAGGTTACCTTTAATATCCAGGCGCATTAGTTCGCCACCTGGCCCAGTTGTAATCAAGTCACGCGAAGCTCCATTCAAACCAAAACTCCACTTTTCTTGATTGGCTTCACGTACACTCAAGCCGGCAAACGCGGCATTGGAAAATCGGTTTGCCTGGAAGGACGCGTCACTGTTCTTGTCACCGGCGATCTGGATATCGGCGGCAAAGAAGCTCTTACTATTGCTAATCGTGCGTATTGAACCGAATATGCCAACGGCACTGGACTCGACCTCGCCGTCCCCGTGCATTTGATGGGCTTCAGTTCCTCTTAGATACTTTTCGTTACCGGTTACGGTTACCGCGTTTGATGTTGTCAGAAAGTATTTAGTGTGCGTCCTGGGTGACCCGTCTTGCTCACTGATGACATAGACACGATATGAAGTAGCGCCGACTAATGACTGCCAGCTAAGACTGACAGACCCAGTGTCAGTATGAATGCTCGCCACGGGATATTGGGTGTAGTTGGTTTGATCGACGGTGCCACCGTTGCTGAATTCGGCGCTGACTGCAAAGTAGTAATTCCCCGCCCGCAGGTTGCCGCCAATGTCCGACGCATTAACTTGGGCAAGCAGGCCGACCGGCCCCGCGGGCTTTGTCGTGACGGTGTAGCTGGTCGCAGTCGTTTCATAAAAACGCTGGTAATATTTTGCGCCAGGCCCCCAAACATAGAGGTGATATTTCGCCGCGCCGGCGACGGGAAGCCATGAGACTGTAATCTGGCGCATGGCCCGAATCGTTATTGCATTTCCACCGCTGTAGCCCAACGGATCGAACTGACCTTCACCGCCGTCTGACGTAACCGCCACCACACCAAACCTGTACGTGCCTTGAGAGAGTGCTCCGGACCCCGAATCCATAAGAGCAACAACCCCCGGAGCCGCCAAAGGAATATCCACCGTCGCCGTGCTTGGCGGCACGGCGGCCGTCGCACCCGTAAGTGGGAGGCGCTGAGCAAAGATCGATCGGGATAAGCTTGCACCCATAAAGAACGGCAGGAAAAGAAGAAGAGTGATTGGTTTACGATTCATTTGAATGCCTCCGTGACAAGAAACGATGTTTCGGTTCCGTTAACCGCGTGAAATCGCTGCGAGCGCTGAGGCTAACACCTTTTTGTTCGAAACCGCTAGATGGAGCTTAGTCGGCGAATCGGATGATAAGAAAAACGCTGGATGGTTGAGGAAAGATTGTTCACGCTCGAAATTCGGGGTGGCTGGTTTTGAAATAGGAGAATCCCGTCCGCCTGGTGAAGACGGACAGGATTCTCGAGAGTAAAGGGGTCGGTTAGTGTTTAGTTATTTGCCACGTGCGGTGTGCAACTCGGACAACCATCGACGCCATTGTTGAAGATGCGGTTATTCTGGAACGTATCGATTACGCCTCCCGAGCCAACTAATGCGCCGGTACCGTTATTGTTGTGAACGTCATTATTGCTCACGCGGGCAATCGAGCCGTTCGTCTGAGCTTGAACCCCAGCAGTTCCGTTGTTGAATATAGAGGAGTTCGCGATATCAGTTACACCCGCCTGTCCGCCACTTCCGTCGGCAAACACTCCCTGGTTCGTGTTATTCGAGAAAGTGCAGCTATCCGCGTACATTCGAGAGTTATTCCTCCCATGCATTCCGACGCCGTTCTTAGCAAACGAGCTGCGTCTGACCGTGACAGCAACCGTACCCGAAGTCGTTTGCGCTGACAAGCCGTCGCCGTTGCAATCCTCGACCACGGTATCGGTCACGAATACCAGCGAACCAGTAGCGCCCAGGGCGACATCGATCCCGTTGGTGCTAAAGCCGAAAATGAAGCAATTCTCGACACTCAGGGATTTGCCGGCGAGAAAGCGAATGCCGTTAATCCCGGCATTGCCCGCCTGTTTGATACCGTTAATCCTAAGATTTCTCAGGATGATGACGTCGGTCGCTCCTGCCTGCACCACGATGCCATTCGTCCCGGCAACGAGAACCGATGCGACTTGGCCACCGCCGCCATCGATGGTAATAGACTTGGTAATCGTGACGGCGCCGTAGCCTGCGGGATCGAGAGCATCGATCTCACCACCTAGCGCGGTCTTTGAAATCGCGCCGGCAAAAGTTTTGCAAGGCGCAGTACGACTACAGGGGTTCGCGTCGTCACCGACGCCGGAAACCCAGGTGCGAGATGCTTGCGCCTGGGTCATGGACGCAACCGCGAGCGTAAAGATCGCGATCGCGAGGATGTTAATAGTTAGCCGAAACTTGTTCATTTGGAGTCTCCTTATTTTCTTTCTGATTGTCTTTGTGGTAGCCACCAGTAGAACGCGGATTGTTCCGGCCACTGCGGCGCCGAGTTGTCTCATGCTGTCATGAAATCTGTCTAGTCAAGAAGTTATTCATACGCGATCATTGCCGGCATCTTACCCGCAATCACGCGCAGTGTCGTCGTTAATTGTCCAAGTCGAACTGCTTCCACAGGTGATTATCGTTCTAATGAAGCAACCATCCTGGTCCTCGGCAATCAGTTGAATCTGGTCACCGTCACAGGAGATGTTATTCAAAGCAACTGATTGCCCCGCGGTCACAGCAGATCCAAGAATGTTGCCACTCCAGTCATCGGCGCCGACGTGCGAGGTGTAAACTGCTCGGACCAGGCGGCTCGTATTATTAACGAAGTTTACCGAAGTTGAGTTTGTCCGCGCCGACGAAACAAACGGCACCGACACGAAAACGGCCAGCACAACACACATACTCAACTTATAATGGAGCGGCGCTTTATGTGAACTCTTCATAATCAACCCCCTGGGAAGCCAAATTAATTCATTTGCGCGGAACGTATCCGCCGTCTTTGAACGACCACGATCGACAACCTACGGACAAGTGCCGTTCACCGTGTAATGAACGCCGCTATCCACGGCAGTTTCGCCGACGTTATGCGGCACGACAACATGCGCGGTTGTTGTCGTGACATTGCCGTGCGTGTCAGTCAGACGGAACGTGATCGTGTACACGCGACCATTGCCACCACCTTCACGCTCAGCACGCAACTGAACGGACTTGCAGTCTGAGGCAATCACGATGTCGTTGAGCGTGTTGCCGCTGCCATTGCCGTTTTCAGCCTCGTCACTGGTGACATGATCTATGACCACGTCGCCAACGCTAACACCACCGCAATTGTCGAATACCGAACTCACGAAATCTGTCACCGTGAAGGTGTGATAACTATGATTAGGTGGCCACATCGAAGGCGTCTGGCCATTCGTGGTAATCACGGGCGGCGTGTTGTCGATTACCGTGACCTGCTGAGTCGCGGTTGCGATGTTGCCGGCCCAATCCCTGGCCGTCCACACGACGCTCGTAGTGCCAACCGGGAAAGTGTTGCCGGACGGGCTGCGCGAAACGGTTACACCGGCGCAGTTATCCTGAGCCGATGCCGTTCCGAGCACCGCATTACTAACAACGGTGTCGCACGTGGTGGCATTTGGACCTGTGTACGCCGTGACATCAGGCGGCGCCGTAATAGTCGGAGGCGTACCGTCAGTCACGGTAATGATTTGCACCGCGCTGGCACTATTGTTATGAACATCGATTGCCGTGTAAGTTCTGGTGATAACCAGCGGACTAAGTAACGATCCGACTCCGCTCCTGGTCTCAGAAGCTGTGACACTCTGAACTCCGCAATTGTCAAACACCGGTCCCGGAACTTCCTGATTATTAACGATGATACTGGGACCGAATGCCTGCGAAGCACTTAGCGCCGGCACTTGCTCGGGACACGTGTAGCTGGCGTCCGCAGGCGCGAAGATCACTGGCGGCGTGTTATCCGACACGGTGATGTGCTGTACGGCTGAGGCGGTATGCCCAGAGCCGTCTGTCGCAGTGTACGTAAGAGTGGTAGTCCCAATCGGGAACAAGTTGCCCGCAGGAATCCCGCTCACGGTAAAGGTCGCCGCGCAATCATCAGTGACGACTGGTTGACCAAGCTGGTCAGCGTCAAGCACCACGCCGCAAGTGGTCGAGTTCGGTCCGGTAGCCGTTGTTATGTCAGACGGCGCGGTAATCGTCGGCGGTTGCGCGTCACTGGCACACGGAGGATGGACCGTAATCGTCTGGGTACAGCTTGCCTTGCGTCCAATTGAATCGGTTACTGTCCAGGTAATGCCCGTTGTGCCTGTTGGGAATGGATCAGTCACCGAGGCTGCACCATCACTTCTTTCGAATGTAACACTGACTCCTGTGCTTGGCGTTGTCGTGGGGGTGCCCACGTTGACGGTTGCGGTGCCCGTTTGATCAGCCGTAGCGGCCTGGTCAGGCGGACAGGTAATCGTCGGAGCCGGCGTATCAGAAACAGTAACAGTAAAACTGCAACTCGGGCCGGCATCTGATGTCACATTCACCAGGGTCGTTCCAACCGGAAAGACCGAGCCAGACTTTGGACTTGCAGAGACGGCGCCACAAGCACCAACGAGATTAATAGCCGACGGGAATGTCACGACGGCCCCATTTTGGCTCGTAGCCGTGGTGACGATATTCTCCGGGCAATCAAAACTACAACTCGTACCGGTTGGTCCATTGTTTATTACCGACGCCGACGCCGAGCTATTATCGCGGCTGTTCTGATCATCGGTGTCAGCCGACACAGTTGCCGTATCCACGATTTGAGTGCCGTTTGCGACGCTGTCATTAACCTTATAAATCGCGGTGAAGATTGCTTCCGGGCCAGGCCAATTAAAAGTGGAGATCGTGCATGTCGTTGTACCCGTAGTCATTGGATCCGGGTTATTGCACACAAACGTAGGTCCCGAAACTTGTTGAAAGGAAACAAACGTCGTGTTCGCCGGCACGTCGCTTGCCAATTGCACGTTCGCGGAGTTGTCTGGCCCATAGTTCTTCACTTGCAGCGAAAAAATAACCTGCGAGCCGGATTGGACTTCGCTGTTAATCGAGGTCACCGAAACTCCGTTGTCGGCCGTTGGATTGTGCGGATCAGCAACCGAAAACGAACTAGTGCCTTCGCTGTAATAGAGAAACGGATTGAATATGGCTGCAAACCAGGTTCCGCGGTTGTCGACTGATATATTCCCAAATGTAGTAGTAGCTGGAACGGTAAATGTATTTGTTTGCGGATCGGATGTAATATCTGCTGAAAATATAACCGTGTCATTGGCATTTATCAGCGCCAGCTGGCGCGCAGGAGAACTCAATGTCACCCCTGAGACCTTCACACATACGGTGTCGCCGACAGCAAACGTAGTTTGCGGAGTGGCACAGTCCCCGGCGTAGGTAGTCACCGTCGGCCCGACCGGCGGCTGCGGTACGAGAGCAGAATTGAACAGCGCGCGCGGAACCGGATTCGTCTTTATCGAGTGGTTTGCAAGGCTCGTGCTAGCGGCGGGGACATCCGAGCGGGTACGTTTCGCGCTTACCACAACCCCCATGAATGCCGCCAATGTAAATACTCCGCAAAGTAGCGGGAGAAGATGTGTTAGTTTTCCTAATTGACGGTGATTGTGTCCGTTATTCATGGCTGGGCTCCTTGCCTTGACGTGTGGCTTGATTTCTCTAAGTGAGCGCGACTAAACCTGCGATAATCGATTCGTCAGGTACCTTTCTTGTGGGACGCAGTCAGCGTTTCACTTTAAGGGTCCAAGGTTAATACTCTATTTCGAATTCATTGTCAATATCATTTTAGTATTGCATTCGATTCAAAATTGTAATGGCAACTACGTAATGGACAGTCGGAAACCTACACCGCCGAATTAACAAAACAAAGTCCCTAAATCGCTTTAGAAGTAACGCGCACGCGCGCGCCCTCCCAAGCAACTACAGTAAAGATTAGGCTTGCGAGGCGGAGCGGCTCAATGGTTACGTGGACGCCACCAGAACATCGTTTCTTCTGTTCTAGTCACCAACTAATCTGAAGCCTTCTGATAACATTGCGCAGAAAGCTCAGAACGAGTTTCATTTTCAGGACGATTGAGTCTCCGCTCGAAGTCCTCAATAGTAAGTTGCAATCCCGCTCGCAGGCGCGTCTTCGGTTTCCATCCCAGGAGTTCAATTGCGCGCGAGATATCGGGCTTGCGCTGGCGCGGATCATCCGACGGAAGCGGCTCCCGGCGGATATTCGCCTGCACGCCGCAGAGACGGGCAACTTCCAGCGCAAGTTCTTCGATACTGAATTCCTCCGGATTGCCCAGATTCACCGGTTCAAACAATTGTTCCGTATTCATCAAACGAATCAGGCCGTCAACTAAGTCGTCAACGTAGCAGAATGCTCTAGTTTGCTTGCCATCGCCGTAGATGGTTAAGGGCTGACCATGCAATGCCTGTACTATGAAGTTCGAAACCACCCGCCCATCATTTTCCAGCATTCGCGGGCCGTAGGTGTTGAAGATTCGCGCGATACGCGTGTCGACGTTGTTCTGGTGATGGTAGTCCATCATTAAAGTCTCAGCCACTCTTTTGCCTTCATCGTAACAACTCCGTCGTCCGATTGGATTTACGTTGCCCCAGTAATCCTCCGTCTGTGGGTGGACGGATGGGTCGCCGTAAACCTCTGAAGTCGAAGCCTGCAGAATCCGGGCGCGGACTCGCTTCGCAAGGCCGAGCATGTTCATGGTACCCATGACGTTGGTCTTCACAGTTTTGACTGGGTTGTATTGATAATGGACGGGAGATGCAGGACATGCGAGGTTATAGATTTGGTCAACCTCCAGGAGAATTGGCTCAATCACATCGTGCCGAATAACTTCAAAACGATGATTGTCAAGCAGGCCCACGATATTGTCGCGTTGTCCCGTAAAGAAGTTATCGACGCAGATAACTTCGTGTTTATCCGCCAATAACTTCTCGCATAGATGCGAACCGATGAAGCCCGCGCCGCCGGTAACAACTATTCTCATCAACTTGCTCTTATTTGTTCAAAGTCGCATGCAATTCGATAAACATGGTGCCCCCGGCGCGATTCCAACGCGCGACCTTCCGCTTAGGAGGCGGACGCTCTATGCAACTGAGCTACGGGAGCACACGACTCGCATCTTAAATCGGAATAGCGAGCTTAGTAAATCTGACGGATGCCCACGTGATACCCGAGTGCCTGGCTTGATCTGAAAACATTTCAACATATCGCTACTGACTAACTTCCCTTTTGTGGTAGTCTGCGCGCGTTCTCAAAGTTCAGACAACCAGCGCATATCAAGATGGCCATTCGCGATCTTCTGCAAGCCGGCGCCCCCGCGCGGATCGCCGTTCGCGCATCCAGTTCTGTTTGCACTTACCAAGAGCTTTCTCTCGTCGTAGATAATTTGTGTCTATCTCTCGACCGGATGAATCTGCGCCGCGGAGATCGGATCGCGATGGCTTTGCCCAACGGTCTAGAGATTATCGCTTGCTTTCTCGCAGCCGCAACTGTCGGCACAGCGGCGCCGCTCAATCCGGCGTACACACGTGAAGAGTTTAAATTTTATCTGGAAGACACAAGGGCGCGCGCTCTTATTGTCCCAGCCACCGGCGCGGATCAAGCGAGGTCCGCAGCGACAGATCTCGGTGTGCTTTTGATCGAGGCATCGAGCGACGAGCGAGGTAATGTGCGATTGTCGGCGAACGAACGATTGGATGCGCTACCTGAAACTGCGACTGCTGAAGCTGCGGCGAACGATCAGATCGCACTTATGCTTCATACCAGCGGCACGACCAGCCGGCCCAAACGTGTGCCCCTGTCGCACAACAACCTACTCACGTCTGCACGCAACGTCGCAAATACTTATCAACTTTCCCCCGCCGACGTGTCGCTCTGTGTAATGCCTCTCTTTCACGTGCACGGTCTGGTCGCTTCAACTCTGGCGACGTTTGCAACCGGCGGCTCCGTCGTGGTGCCCGCAAAATTCAACCCCCTGTCTTTCTGGCAAACAATGCGCGAACACCACGTCACCTGGTATTCGGCAGTCCCCACCATTCATCAGGTCCTCATCACGCGCGCAAAGCGCACGCGACCGGCTGGCGCGGAACAATTGCGATTCATCCGTTCGTGCAGCGCTTCACTCGCGCCCCAACTGATGTCGGAGATGGAAGAAACTTTTGGCGCCCCGGTATTGGAAGCTTACGGCATGACCGAAGCAGCGCATCAGATGGCTTCAAATCCCCTGCCACCGCTCGAGCACAAACCAGGATCGGTGGGACGCGGCACTGAGGTTGAAATCGCCATTCTCGATGAAGCGGGAAATGTTCTGCCGCCGGCTGCGACCGGTGAAGTTTCAATCAAGGGCAAGAACGTCTTTAGTGGCTACGAAGGAAACCCGGAAGCCAATGCTGAATCATTCACCAACGGTTGGTTTCGTACCGGCGATCAGGGAACGCTGGATAGCGACGGCTATTTGACACTCGTCGGACGCATTAAGGAACTGATCAATCGTGGCGGCGAAAAGATCTCGCCACGTGAGATCGATGAAACGCTGCTTCGTCATCCAGCCGTCGCGGAAGCCTGCTGCTTCGGAATTCCGGATCGCACTTACGGTGAAGGTGTCGCCGCGGCAGTTGTGCTCAAAGACACCGCAACTGAGAAAGATCTAATCGTCCATTGTCGCGCGTCACTGTCTGACTTTAAGTGTCCGACGACGATTTACATCATGGACGCAATTCCGCGAACAGCCACCGGGAAAATTCAAAGACGAAACGTAGCGGCGGCTATTGCTGGTCGAAGCTAAGCATTAGTGTCAGGAACGCGACCGCGAGAAAGGCTCGTCGCGAAGGTAGCTCTCCGTCACGGTCGGGCTTCTGACACTGCAACTTCAAACATGAAATTCGCGATTGTTGGTGCAGGGGCCATCGGCGCGTTTCTCGGCGCAATGCTCGCACGTGCCGGCGAAGAAGTCACGCTGCTCGCGCGCGGCCCACATTTGCGCGCGATGCAGGAACAGGGGGTGCGCGTGCGTGGTGAGATTGGCGACTTTCAAGTTAACGCCAAAGCGACTGCAAATCCTGATGAAGTCGGCGAAGTCGACGTCGTTGTTCTCACTCTGAAGACTCACAGTGTCGCCGCAATCGCCGCGAGCCTGCGGCCAGTACTGGGAGCAAACACAACCGTCGTTACCGCCCAGAACGGATTTCCGTGGTGGTATTTCTACAAGCACGGAGGAGAATGGGAGGGCACTCATCTCGAGAGCGTCGACCCCGGCGGTGTCATCAGCACCAACATCGATCCCGCGCGAGTAATCGGCTGTGTGGTCTATCCGTCAACCGAGTTGATCGAACCCGGCATCGTCCGGCACATGGAAGGGACGCGCTTCGCCCTCGGTGAGCCGGATGGATCCAAAAGCGACCGCTGCCGCCGCATTGCCGACTCCTTTATTAATGCCGGTCTGCGCGCCCCGATTCGCACCGACATTCGCCATGATCTTTGGATAAAGCTGATGGGCAATGTGGCCTACAACCCGATTAGCGCGTTGACGCGCGCGACCTTGATCGACATTGTCCAATGCGCTGAAACGCGGGCGCTGGCTGCGGCGATCATGTCTGAGGTTGATTCAGTCGCGAAAAAACTGGGCATTGAGATTGGTGTCTCGATCGAGCAGCGATTAGACGGCGCTGAGAAAGTGGGCCAACACAAGACCTCGATGCTTCAGGACATCGAGGCGGGCAAGCCCACGGAGTTGGAAGCAATCGTGGGCGCGATGATCGAACTGGGCGACAAGTTGGGCCTCGATCTCCCGAACACAAAATCAGTTTATGCGTGCGTGAAGTTACTGGAGCGCACGACCACACGTCGGTAGTTCAACTTGATGCACGACACTGGCCATCACACGACTTCGCGGTCTTGGATCATCCTGCCGTGCGTCTTTGCAATGTTGGCGATCGCAAATCTGCAATACGCATGGACGTTCTTCACCACAGACATTAGCCGCGAATTGCACGCGCGACTCGATGCAGTGCAATGGACTCTGACGTTTTTCATTATTGCCCAGACCGTTCTCTTTCCGGTGAATGCGTATCTGGTAGATCGTCTCGGGCCACGGCTCGTAGTCACGATCGCAAGTGTGCTGGTGGCGTTTGGTTGGGTGGCCGCTGGACTGGTCCGTTCGTTGCCGGCGTTGTACGTCGTCTATGCGATTGCCGGCGTCGGCGCAGGCGGCGTCTATGGCGGCTGCGTCGGCGTGGCAATGAAATGGTTTCCCGATCGACGCGGGTTGTGTGTCGGCATCGTCGCCGGCTCGTACGGCTTCGGCACGGCCGTGACGATCAGACCCGTCGCTTATCTCATCGAGCACAACGGTTATCGCGCTACCTTCATCGTCTTCGGAGTGCTGCAAGGCATCGTCGTTTTATTATCGGCTCAGTTTCTGCGCATGCCTGAATCCGGCTGGGTTCCTACAGGTTGGGAAGCAATCAAAGCGAAAGTACAACGAAAGGTGCAGCAGTCGTCGCGCGATTACACGCCGGGCGAAATGTTGCGGAGCGGATCGTTTCATTTGCTTTATCTGATGATGGCTCTGGTAACCGCGAGCGGACTGATGCTGACGGCGCAATTGAAACCGATCGGCATGACTTATGGATACGACAAGTATGCGCTCTTCGGCGGTTACACGGTCTTGACGATGACCTCGTCGCTCAACCAGGTGTTGAATGGGTCGGCGCGGCCTTTCTTTGGCTGGCTTTCAGATCGAATAGGACGTTACGACACTATGGCGATCGTCTTCGTCATCGAAGCAATCACGATAACGATCTTAACTCTGGTCGTGGCCCATCCATTCTGGTTCATTGTCATCTCGGGTCTGATGTTCTTTGCGTGGGGAGACATCTACTCACTTTTTCCGGCAGCGATCGCCGACATCTTTGGCAGCAAGCACGCCACCACAAATTACGGAATTCAATACACCGCGAAAGGCTTGGGATCTATTCTGGGTGGACCGGCCGCGGCGTGGTTAATGGGACGGGAGGGCTCGTGGACGCCGGTCTTTTGGAGCGCAGTCTTTTGTAATGTAATCGCGGCGGGGCTCGCTGTGCTCTGGTTAAAGCCGCGTGTCGCAAGATTGGTAGGAGAACAACCTGGCGGAAGCGACAATCTTCAGGAAGTGCAACTCGGTGTTCGTGAACTCACCTAACCGAGTTGCGCTTCAACCCGTTCAATCTGCGCGCGGATATTCCTGTTCCCTTCTCTCATCGCGTCGATAGAGACCGTCCATTTGCGTGGCGATTTCATCGAAGTGCCGGCTCACTTCTTCCTGGAAAGGTCGCAGTTCAGCCTGCAGCTCCTCCTTGAGCAATAATCGCAACGCACTCAATTCTTCGTCTGTGATCGCCATGCTCGTTTGTTTATCACACTAGGAACTACACGGCAATAAAACACCCGGCAAAAAAGTCGAGCCCATCTTTTGGCGGCTTGGACCAAGGGGCAAGCTAAACTGAGAACCGATCGCCCCCTAACTGCCGACGTTCCGTGGAGATATGTTGTTCACAAATACCCATTTCATCTAACCTTTCATGCTTCTTCGACAATTAGGAATGGCTCACCGCCGGTTGTCTTTGTCGCGGCGATAGTTTTCTTTGTCATTTTCCTAACCGTCTTAGCGCCAAAGACGGTTAGCGAAGCGCTTGGTCACGGTCTACTTACGATGCTGCGAGACGAGGCCAATTATGTGCAGATCAATTGCCAGAACGATCCCGCGCTGCTGCTGAGCACCGGCTTTCAGATGCAAAGCACGAATCGCGCGCAGATCGAATTGGATCAGCCGACCAGTCTCGTGGTGAAGAATGGCGGCGCCGGCCAATTGATCGCCCGTGTCGATCCCGTGAAGAACGCCAACATGTACGAAGGCCGCATCAAGCCGGCTGACGGGGATTATCTGCCGAGCGTCTTCACCGGCGACTCGCAGCACATCATCTTCAACGGGTTGCAACGCGGCAAAGACTACACCGTGCAAGTACGCGCGCTCGGCGGCTCAACCGGCCAATCCGATTGGAGCGATCCCAGTTCGCACATGGCAATGTAGGGAAGGTCACGTCATGCGAGGGCGAGCGTCGTCTCGCCCTCTTTTTTTCGTTGCTTTTAGCGAAACGGGTGCGTATAAGACCCCGTATAGAGTGCTTATACGAACTCGGTTCGTATATTACATAGTTATGCCGCCATCGTCTCCGACATCGGATAGCTCGGAACTTTAGGAAGGGGGCCTAGTGTCGATTCGTCAAAAGATAGGTGAAGCGCTGCTCTGGATGGGACTGCTTTTTATTGGAACGATCATTGGCGCAGAGGTGTATCAGCGAATCTCTCTTATCCCTGAATGGGGTGGCGCCCTTCCCGACTCTGTTATTACATATTTCCGCGGCACTCACGCCGCGGCTTCAATCGGCAGGTTCTGGCTCAGCGTTCTCCCCGCAACCGCCCTGGTTGTGGTCGCTGCGACCGCGTTCAATTGGCCGGAGCGTGCACGGCGTCGTTGGCTCGGCGTTGGCGCGCTGTTGTTTGTCGCGATGTTGGTATGGACCGAGGTTTACTTTGTGCCGAAAGGAGTGATACCCCTGATGGCGCACGCGGGCGAAGGCTTAAGCTCCGACGAGATTACTCGGTTGGCCAAGTCGTGGATTTTCTGGGATTGGTTCCGCATGGCGGGGACAGTCGGAGCATATCTCGCTTGGCTGCGGGTGCTAACCATTCGGCCATCGCTCCGCGCTCTCGAACATGCGAAGATGGCGGCATAACAA
>DASQYL010000335.1:0-8398 GCA_035639235.1 Pyrinomonadaceae bacterium
ACGTCCGTGTCATTGCGGCGAAACGGCACCAGCAGGAAACGTGACGACGACTGTAGCGGGACTGCCATCACATCGAATCCTTTTCCGTTTGCCAAGGACTCGTCCTCCTCGTTGTTCGATCGGCGCGCGCGCTGAAGCAACGAATCAAGTTCCCCTTGTTGAGAATCAGGAACCGTGGCTTGACTGTGCGCGATTACCTCGCCGTTGTTCGAGACGATCTCAACTGCAGTCACTTCGCCGGCGGCGACGAGATGATCGAGCGTTGTCTGCCATTGTGACTGCGGCTTCTCAGCAATCATCCCGGCCAACAGAGTAGTCGTTTCACGCAAATCTCGATTCAAGATCGTCAGGCCTTCACGTTGCTGATTCTGCACGCGCTCGACGACATTTTCGGGCAAACGGCCCATCCATTTTTCGATCGAGCGATTAAGAAATAAGTACGAGAACGCCGCCATCGCGGCAATGGGCAAGAGGCTCAATCCAACGAAATACACGAGCAACTTTGTCTGAATTCTCGATCCCGGTTGCCGCTCGCGCCGTTCACGCCGCAACCGCAAGAGGCTGCGCAGCAAAATAAAACTGAAGACGAGGAACGCCGCGAAGTTGAGCGACGATAGGGCGTAAAGCAGCAGCGTATCCGAACCTGTTTCGGGCGGCAGCACTGGCCCAAGATTGAGCAGTTGCTGCGCCGCGATGATCGCGAGCAACAAAGCGACGATGCCTGTGAGAACCCAAGCGACCACGCGCCGCTTGCGGAATCTGCTTCGTTCGTCGACTCGATTAGTGTCTGTGCTCACAAGAAGGCGGATTCGGAACGATGATTAACGCAGAGTTTAGCATACGGGATTATCGCTCCGTAGGAGCCAAATGTTTATAGGAGCTGCAGTACCCTCTCCCAAACGTGCGACAGCGACACCGAGGTGTCGCTGTCGCACGTTTGATACTTGGGAACAGACGGACGCTATAAACATCGCGCTCCCACGGAGCGCACCGCCTGGATTTTCAAGACGTTGCGAATGATACGGATGTTAGAATCGCGACGCCCATGGAGCCCTACAACTTCTTCATCGATCAAAACGGTCACCTGCGCAGCGGCTGGCGCCTGGCGATTTTTTGTGTTGTGTTTCTCATTTGTCTGCAGGTCGCACAATTTCTGCTAATCGTTGCTCTGTCAGCGGCGCTGCATCGGCCGATAGCAGGAATTTCGGAAAGCCTTTGGGGCGTCGTTTCCGGCCACGGCGCGATCTTGATTTCCGCGCTGGCCGGCGGCTGGGCTTGTGGCGCTTTTTTCGAAGAACTCCCGTTCAAAGCACTCGGGTGTTCGCCGCATCGCGGCTGGTTAAGAAATCTTTTCCTCGGATCGATGCTCGGCGCGGCTTCGCTATTGCTCGCGGCCCTGCTGACGACGCTGACTCACGGCATTCGCTTTAGCTTCGATCCGGCGGGCGCAAAATCGATCGGCCAGTCCCTTTTCGTATCGACGCTGATTTTCGTCTTTGCGGCAGCGGCTGAAGAAATTCTCTTTCGTGGATATCCGCTGCAGACATTGACCCGCGCTCACCTCGCATGGGTTGGTCTGCTGCTCACCTCAGTCCCATTTGCGGCAGCACATCTCAGGAACCCGAACGTCGTGGCCGGATTCACATTTATCAATACTGCTCTGGCCGGCGTCTGGCTCGCAGTCGCATATTTGAAGACGCGAAGTCTCTGGCTGCCGTTTGGATTGCATTGGTCGTGGAATTGGACGCAGGCGTCGCTGCTCGGCCTTCCGGTCAGCGGCATCGAACGGTTTACGCCGGCTCCTTTACTAAAAGCAATCAACGTCGGGCCTGATTGGTTGACCGGCGGCGCTTACGGCATCGAAGGCGGCGTCGCTTGCACCGTGGCTCTCTTGCTCTGCACTACTGTAATCTGGCGCGCGAAACTATTCGCCCGCGCCGACGTAAACGTGTCAGAAGCCCGACCGTAAGGGAGGGCACGTTTCCTGAACCGAACCTTGGTTGTCTCGGCGCCCTTGCTCACGCGCGGGCTGCTGACACGCTGTTAACACTCTCTCCGCGAAACTCGTCTTAGCCATGTCCGATGAAATTACATTGCCAGGCGTTTCGATGATCGAAGCTGAAGCCACCGCGGAGATGTTGCTGATGACAGGAGCATTCCGCTCTCCCCAGACAGTCGACGAGTCAATTGAACAGATATTGGTCAGGGCGGTCCTGGAGGGAGAGTGCGATCGCTTCGGACGGCTCTATGAAATGTATGCGCCGCTGGTCCATGGTGTGCTGTTGGCGCGCGTGCCGCGCGACGAAGTTGACGATCTGCTGCAGGACATTTTTCTGCACGCGCTCCGCAAACTGCACACGCTGCGTAACCCGACAGCGTTTGGCCCCTGGATCGCCATGATTGCCCGCAATCGAGCCATGGATTTTCATCGCGCCTCGCGTGACACAGTCGAAGTCGAGGAGCACACCGCGATTGCGAAGCCCTCCGATCGCACCGCCACTGAAGCGCTCGCTCTCATTCGCCAACTTCCGGAAGCGTATCGCGAGACACTCGTGCTGCGATTCGTCGAAGGAATGACCGGGCCTGAAATCGCATCGCGCACGGGACTAACGCCGGCATCGGTGCGAGTGAACCTGCATCGCGGCATGAAGTTGTTGCGCGAGAAGATGGGGTTGTCAGTACCGCCTGGGGTACCGGGCGGGTAAGTTTAGAGAGTCAAAGTCAATATGACTACGAACGATAATTATCTTTGGGACAAGACCGGCGAACCCGACGCCGGAGTCCAGCAATTGGAAGAGCTGCTCGGAACGTTGAAGTATCAGCCGCAGCCGCTCGAAATTCCGGCGACGATCAGTCTTCGTCGTAAGCGTCCTTTCATTCCGCTTGCGGTCGCCGCCGCTATCGCGCTGTTGATGATCGGCACGGCTCTTTGGATTCGTTTCGCGAATTCACGGCCGGCGCCAACGGACCAGGTCAATCGCGGCTCGCAATCACCGGCTGAACCACGGCACGTCACGTCGCCACAGGATTCGGTCGCGTTTGCTTCGCGGGACCTGAAAATTGATCGGCCGCTACCGCGGACTCCTTTCAATCAACGCAGACTCGTTCGTCTCCAGCCACGACTGGTCTCGGCGACGTTGACCAAAGAAGAACTTGCGCAGAAAGAACAAGTCTTGATCGCGTTGCGGCTGGTAAGCGCGAAGCTCAATTTGGCGCAACGCAAAGCGCAGAGTCTGGCGCCGACAAACACTATTCGTAATCAACATAAGATTGGATGAAATCATTTATGAAGACACTCTTCCGAATCATTTCGCAAATCGCACCGGTACTTTTGTTCGTTGTGACCGCCGCGGTCGTGACAACTGGCCAGACCGCCAGGCTGCAACTCGATCAACTTGACACGCTCGCCAATCGCGCGAGTGAGACAGTTGACGTGAAGCTCGACGAGCACTTGATGCAGACGACCGCCAAGTTCTTTTCCGGCAAAGATATCGACGACGCCGAGATTCGCGAGTTGCTCAAGAATGTCAAAGGCATCTACGTCAAGAGCTTTACGTTCGAGCACGAGAATGAATACACGCCGACGGAAGTTGACTCAGTGATGTCACAGCTGCGTGGTGGCGGCTGGAACAAAATCATCGGCGTAACGAGTAAGAAGGATGGCGACAACGTCGAGGTTTATCTGCTGAATATCGGCGACCAGATCTCCGGCCTCGCGGTCGTCAGCGCCGAGCCGAAAGAGTTCACCGTCGTAAATATTGTCGGGCCCATCAATCTGGAAAAGTTAACGCAGCTCGAAGGCTCATTCGGTGTTCCTTATCTCAATCTGCCGCCGTCAAAGAAAGGCGATAAATAGAATCGGTAACGCAGGAACCTAGTAGACGGATGAAAATGCTGCTCACATTGGTTATGGCAATCGCGATCGCGCTGTCGATGCCGCGCGGCGCGCGCGCCGATCGCGACGGCTTCAACGAGGCGGTGAAGCTGATCGAGCAGTTCTATCACGTGAAGCATCAGAATATTCCTTTACTGGCACGCGCGGGAGTGAAGGCTGCGAAAACGGCAGCGAAAATTCGCGGCGGCGAATACCGCAAGATAGCCGAAGCCGGAAGCGTGCGCGTCGCGTTCTTTGAAGAGCAAACCTTCGATTCGCGCGGACAAATCGCCTCTTTCAAGAGCGCGATGCAGCACACGCTGGCCGAAGATTGGTCCGCGCTCGTGCAGACGCTCGCGCCAAAGACGGAAGAACAGACATACGTGTACACGCGTGACGCGGGCAAGAATTTTCATGTGCTTGTAATTACCATCGAACGAAAAGAAGCAACTGTGATCCAAGCGACCGTGGCGCCGCAAGTCCTCGCCGATCTGCTCAAAGATCCCGAAGGAATGGGTAAGGCCATAAGCGATGAAGCCACAGTCAGCGATCCTTAGTTTGGGTACGCACGCCTCCGGCGTGCCTGCCATCGTTCAACAGCACGCCAGAGGCGTGCGTACTCAGAGGAGAAGTCAATAATGAAGACTGAATCAGCCCACTTGAAAGCGCGATTGATGATCGCCCTGTTGTTGGTGTTGTTTGCATGTCCCGCGGTCTTCGCCCAGGAAGTCGCCGACACCATCAAAATTCGCACGCGCGTCGTCTTTCTCGATGCCCTCGTGAAAGACAAGCGCACCGGTACTCCGATTTCCGATCTCAAGCCGGAGAATTTCACGCTTTTCGACGACGGTAAGCCGCGTATGATCTCTTACTTTAACAATGAAGGCCAGGCACGTAAGCCTCTCGCGCTGATCCTGGTGCTCGATCTCGACCAAGATGGCGCCGGCCGTTTTCTCAAACGTGATGAAGTGCGCGCGTCGATCATCGATGAATTGGCGAAGTTGCCGCCGGGTGACGAAGTCGCCGTCCTCGCCATCAATACCAACAATATCGACGACAAGAGCGCCGCAATCAGAAACTTTAAAGCGCTGTGGCTGACCGGCTTCACCCGTGACCGTGGGCAAATCGAAAAAGCTCTGGGCCGCATCCCGGCGCTCGTGGCGGAACCACCTAAGGAAGTCAAAAACGATCCGGCGAAGAACGATCCAAACAACCCAAATCGTGAAGGCAGCTTGTCGATAGGCGCAAGCTCAGACGGAAACGCAGCGCAGTCAGCCGATGCCAAATCAAAAGAGAACGATGTTTTGGAAACTGAAACTATCAAAGGAAAGAACGGCGCGGTTATCACTCGTACGATCAAGAAGGACGGCTCGGTGACTATTCAGCGTGTCAGCAGCAGCGGCAAAGTCAATATCGTCCTGGACAACATCTATGACATCGCCGGCGCCACGCGCGACGCGATACACTTTGCCGCAGACAAAAGGCCAAACTCGCAAACCGCTATTGTTTGGATGTCTGACGGCATCGCGCCGATCTTCAAAGAGGACGTGGGCGCAACCCAACAGATCCTGATCAAAGAGAACGCAATCTTCAACAGTCTCAATGTTGACATGAAGACGCTGTACAAATTTCTGCTGCCGCTGGGCCAACCGTTGATCGGATGGACCGGCATTAGCCTTGCCGGCAGTGCGCGCCGTCTGGCGCAGGAAAGCGGCGGAGAATCTGTTCATGTAAGTCGCGTGAAAGACTACGGCGCCGGCCTTGCGCGAGTCATTGGGAATCTGAATGCGCGTTACAGTCTCGGGTTTGCCCTCGGCGAAGACGAACGCGATGACGGCCGCATGCATGAGTTGACTTTGCGCGTGAAAGCCACCGACGCGAAAGGCAAGGAACGACGCTTGGATGTAAGTTCACGTCGCGGCTATTACATGCCCAAGAGCGAAACTGCCGAAGCAATCACAAAGTAGCGCCAAGGCTTCCAAACCAGTAGAATCAGCTTCGTTCTCCTTGAAGCGCGTGGCGCTTCAAAGTTTCGCATGAAGCTATTCACGGTTGAAGAAGCGAATTCCCTGCTGCCCTCAGTGCGGCCAATCGTCAAATCAATTCAGAAATCTCATCGCCGCCTCATCACCTTTCAAAACGCCGCGCAGCAAGCCGCCCAAGGCGCCGAACGTGGCGGCGGCGGTATGAGCTTCGGGCCTCGCTACGCCGAGCTCCTGGTTGAACTCTCGACGCACGCGGGTCAGTTGGAAGGTCTCGGCGTTCAATTGAAGGACTACCAACAGGGCCTGATTGATTTTCCCTCAATGCGCGACGGCCGCGTGGTGCTGCTCTGCTGGAAAGCCGACGAAGGCGATCGACTCGAATGGTGGCACGACGTCGAAGCTGGCTTTGCCGGGAGGCAACCGCTCTAGCAGAACGAGGAAATGAAAATTGAAAATTTCAATTCGGTTCATCGCCCCGGTCACCAACATGCTCTTGGTCTGAATGAATTTGAAATCTGCACTTTCAATTCGCACTTTTCGTGGGGCGGCAAGCCAGGCTAAACCTCAACCCCTGCTATATTTTCTCGTTGACTCGTTAAAGTAATACTGCTAGTATCGGCGGCGTCTGTGGACGGGCGCCGGCTGCCGACACCTGCTCTCCAGATTCGAGCTGACGGAGACGCTTGCCCATGCAAGATCGCTCTTGTGGCGTCGCTCACGATGACAACTCAGATACCTGCCCCGGTTCTGTGTCTCAACCAATGATTCAAGAAGCACTGCCGGATTTATCCCTTCAATCCGAATCACGTGATCAGACGAGACCAAGCGATAACCGTGGCGGCGATTCACAGCGCGACACCAATGTCATGTCGCAGTTGATCGAATTCCCCGGCGCTACGCGCGCCATGCCCGAATGGCGCAAGCAGCTCAGCCAACGCGTCCGCGAAGTACAAGAGCGCAAAGCGCGTGAAGCGGCGGAAGAACTTGCCGCCGCGCAAGAAGCAGGATTGGTTTCATGCGCGCTGCCATCGGGCCAATTGGAATTGGTCCCGGATCTCGAACAGCCTGTGATGAATCCGATCGTTTCAAAGGCGCTCGAGCGACTCGACCGCGCGCGACGGTTTGAAGCTACCGGCGATTCGCATGGACGTGCCGTGGCTGCCGCGCCGGCGCTCGCACTTGATTTCGAACACTTGCCATCGGGCGAGCAGTTGGCGGAGAAGATCACCTCACCGAAAACAAAACTTAAAGTCGTGTCCTCGCCATCAACGGTGGAAGTAAACGAAGCTCCTGCGATGGTCGAGACCTCAATCGTCAGCGCGCCCGAGCCGGACGCTACCTTGAAGACCCACATCGATAGAAAACCGGTGCGGTTGATTTCGGAGGACGATCCCGCGTTGTCATATCTCGACACGTGCTTGTCCGTTCCGGCGCTCACTAGCGATACGCGTGGCGATCTTCCGGGCTTGTCGCGGCGATTCCTTGGCGGCGTTCTCGATCTCATTTTGATCGCGCTGATGATCTCGCCGGCAATCGCGGCCGTCTATTACACCGGGGGAAATTGGAAGGACCCCAGCGTACTCGAGTTGCTTGGTGGTATTACGGTCGCGACTATTTTCGCTTACATGACATTGTCCGTGGCGTTAACTGGCAGAACGCTGGCGATGCGGATGCTTTCGCTGAAGACTATCGATCTGCGCACCGGCTTGATTCCTACCGGCGGCCAGGCGATTAAGCGCGCCCTGGGATTCGTTTTCTCGCTGGCGCTGCTCGGACTCGGCCAGGCGTATGCCCTAATCGATCGCGACAAACGAACGGTGTACGATCGACTCTCGGACACGATCGTGGTGCGCACCTGATTGAATGCCAGGTCAACAAATCAGCGAGGGTCCCGGCCCTCGCTTTTTTGTTGGAGCGCAGCCAGAGTGTGCTAATTTCTGGCCGTGTATGGATGACGAATCGATCAAATTGATCGTCGATGAGCTTGCGCAGCGTCTGGTCGGCCGCGCGCCGGGAAAAATATTTCAGCTCGGCGAGATGTCCTTTGCAATCGATTTCGGCTTGCGTGACCTTGGTTATCTTTTTCTCAGCGCCGAACCTGCGGCGCCACGTCTTTATCTCATCAAGCGCCGCGTGCGCGAACTCGAAAAGCTAAGCGCGCCGCTGAAGCAGTTTGGCCTCACTCTCAAGAAGCAACTGGAACAAACCCGGCTCAGGTCGATTGCGAAAGATGTGGAAGATCGAATCGTGCGCTTCGTATTCGCGGGACAAGACGATGTGGGAACGTCGAAGACGCGAATCCTGGTCGCACAACTCACCGGCCGTTCGGCGAATCTCCTGTTGCTCGATGAACAGAATAAGATGATCCAACTATTACGATCGTCTGAGAAATCGCTACGAATCGGCGAGCTCTATCGAACTTCAAGTTCGCCAACGAAGAAGACGGCACAAGAGAGCGATCTGCTTATTGCGATTCTCAGCCGCAAGTTCCTCTCAGCCTCTGAAGCCGCGGACGATTACTTCACCACGATGTCCGCCG
>DASQYL010000336.1:0-2058 GCA_035639235.1 Pyrinomonadaceae bacterium
CCAGCACTTCATCGCCGGAGGCTTTCGTGATCTTTTTGTTGACCAGCTTGCCATTGCTGTCCAAAGTTGTGTCGATCGAAATCTCAAAAGGTTTGTTGAAATCAAGCTTGCCGCCGTCGCGCAGATCGGTCGCATACATCGCCAGCGCTTTGAATGGCGCCTTGTTGATTTCGCCTTCCTGCGGTAGTTCAATTCCGGTCTTCTTCGACGCCGCCTCCAATTCCTTCTGCGCTTGCTGCGTTTTGTCAGCGGGACTGGCTGACGGCGAAGCTTTCGTCGAGGCTGACTTGCCGGTGGCCGATTTGCTTCCACTGGTATTGCTTGCGATTGAAACCGGAGGCGTTGGTGCCGGCGTCACAGTCGGCGTGGGTGATGGACTTGCCTCGTGAGCGATTGAAACCCGCGCGAATTGTGGCGTCACTGGAAACTCCGGCAAAGGCGGAATCCCCTGCTGGTCCATCGCGAAGTAGCCTTCAGGGTAGTGAAATTTCTCGCCGCTGAAATCGATGATGTCTGCGTCCTCGATCTCGGTCTTGGTGTAAGGCCGATCAACAAAGCCTGCGTTGCGGAACATCGCCGTGATGCTAAAGGCATCGCGAACTGGCGGTATTAAAAGAATCAACGCCACCAGCGCGAGATGCCACGCACCCGATCCAGCGACGAGCCAGGTCATTTTTCGCCAGAAAGGCTCGCGATTTACCTCGAAATGATCGAACAGACCGCCGGTATCAGCAAAATTGAACATCTTGAATTCGCGTGATGCTCACTTGGACGCAACTGGCGCTGCTTTAGTTGCGAACCGACGTTGAGCAGCAACTGGAAAGATAGTAAGTCAGCCAAAGTTCCGTCGCAACCGCGTCACCGAAATTCAAAATAATCATTATGAAACTATTCAATATTTAATTTCGCGATTGGGTGTCAGAGTACCAGCTTGAGCCGGGTATTTTTTGACGGGACAGAAGAGACAACTGAAGTTGGCACTCTAACGCTGCTCCAATGGCAGTGTGTGTCTCATGAGATTGGCCTAGAATGGGCGCATGAGCAGAGCCGGCAGGTTTCACGAGCGACGGCAGCACGCCGGAAAGCGATCCGAACGTCAGGACTCATCGAATCGTAACGCGGCGCGTGCCGCGGATGTGAAATTGGACAGCCGTGAATTGCGCGAACTGTTGGTGGGTATCGGATCTCCCGAACCAAAACCTTTCAAACCGGATCCATTTCAAACCGAAGCATTGGCAGCGCTCGAGTTCGAAGACGTCCTGGTGACGGCGCCCACGGGCAGCGGCAAGACTTGGATCGCGCGCGAAGAGATTCGTCGTTTGTTGGAAATGGGGAAGCGCGCCTGGTACACGACGCCGCTCAAAGCCCTGACGAACTCGAAATACGCAGAGTTCATCGACGAGTTTGGCGCCGAGCGCGTAGGAATTCTCACCGGCGATCGCAAAGAGAATTCTGACGCGCCGCTGATTGTGGGCACCACCGAGATTTATCGCAATCAACTGTACGATGGTCTGCGCGGCGGCGAAGAAGTACGCGCGGACTTAGCGGTCTTCGATGAAGCGCATTACCTCGCGGACGAAGACCGCGGTCACGTTTGGGAGGAAGCGATCGTTCTGACGCCGGCGCGCATCCGCATGTTGCTGCTGTCGGCGACCATCGGCAACGCGGACGAATTCGCCAGATGGATCGAAGAGTTGCGCGGTGTGCGCTGCCGAGTGATCGCTCGACCCGGCAATCGGCCCGTGCCGCTGCGGGCAGCGTTTATGATGCCAGACAAGAGATTAGTGCCATTGCTGGGTCTGAATGGAAAACTGAATCGCGAGATCGCCACGATGGTTGAGCAACGCCACGATGTGCGCAGGCCGCGACGAAGTTATCGACAGCGTTAGGAGCGCCGACATCACTGTCGGCGGTTCGCGAGCATCCTTGCTCGCATTTGATTTGGATAAAGAAGCACCGGCAGGATGCCGGTGGCCCGCACGCAGGATGCGTGCGTTCCTATGAAACTGCGCATGCCGGAAATGCCGCCGGCGACGTTGCTGGCGGCGCTGGGGTCTT
>DASQYL010000337.1:0-6819 GCA_035639235.1 Pyrinomonadaceae bacterium
AATATGAAATGCCCTTTCTGCGGTTTCCTTGAGGACAAAGTAGTCGATTCGCGCGAGTCACGTGAAGGCGATGCGATTCGCCGTCGTCGCGAATGCTTAAAATGCGAACGCCGCTTTACGTCGTACGAACGCATCGACGAAATCCCTTACATGGTAATTAAGAAGGACGGCCGCCGCGAGACTTTCGATCGTAACAAAGTCATGGCCGGCCTGTTACGAGCATGTGAGAAACGTCCCGTACCGTCGTCAAAGCTCGACGGCATCGTTAACGCTGTTGAGAAATACGTGCAGGAGTCGCCGGAGCGCGAGCGACCGACGAGCAAGATCGGAGAACAGATCATGCGGCGATTGAAGGAGTTAGATAAAGTCGCGTATGTTCGCTTCGCTTCCGTCTATCTCGAATTTGAGGACGTGTCGGAATTCATGACTGAACTCAAAACCCTCGTGCGCGCACGACAAGCGCGGTAAACAATTTGGAGCAAGATGGTCAAGAGCACAGGGGCAGCAGGACTTGAGCGAATTGAATTGAAGAAACTCGCGGAGCGCGTCGGCAAGATCTATTCAGTGTTGCGCGAGGCCGTCGAAGTAGATGTGACGCCGCTCGCAGCCTTCAAACCGCCGACGGACGTTTGCGAAACCTCCGATGCAGTTTTCGTGCGAATCGAACTCCCAGGAGTTACGGCGAATCAAATTAAACTGGCGCTGACAAGCGAGAAGATTCTCATTTATGGAGAAAAAAAGAAGAAGAATCCGCGCCAGAAGATCGTCTCGCACTTGTGCTCGGAGCGAAACTACGGACGCTTTCGGCGCGTCGTGCCGCTGCGTTGGACCATCAGCGTGAAAGAGACAACCGCGGAATTGAAGGACGGCGTACTGTTAATTCGTTTACCGAAGATTAAGGACCGGCGGGGTTCGGAAATCAAAATACCCATCAAAGAAATCGAGTAACGTAATGGCAGACGAAATCAACGACGAAATTTCGGTGACGTTAGATTCAGCGGAAGCTGATTTGGGACTACAAGTTCCTGGCGAATTGCCGCTGCTGCCGCTGCGCGACATTGTGATCTACCCGTTTATGATCGTGCCGCTGTTTGTCTCGCGCGAGAAGTCGATCCGCGCAGTCGACAAAGCGCTCGGCGAGGATCGCATGATCCTGCTGACCTGTCAGAAGGACTTGGATAAGGAAGAACCACAACAGGATGATTTGTATAAAGTCGGCACGGTGGCTGTGATTATGCGAATGCTCAAGCTGCCCGATGGCCGCATACGCATCCTGGTACAGGGCGTTTCTCGCGCGCAGGTCGAATCAGTCAACTCGGAAGGCGACTGTCTGCAAGCGCGGCTGCAAGTGATGCCGGAACAGGCGGCGCCGGAGCGTTCACTCGAAGTCGAAGCGCTCATGCGCAACGTGCGCACGTCGATGGAGAAAGCTGCGACGCTCGGCAAGAACATCTCGCCCGAGGTCATGGCGATCATCGCTAATCTCGACGATGCCGGCCGCTTGGCCGATTTGTCCGCCTCTAATTTGGAATTGAAAGTTGAAGACGCGCAATCAGTCCTCGAAATCGCGGACACAACCGCGCGGTTGCGCCGAGTGAACGATCTGCTGAATAAAGAGATTGAAGTTCTTACTGTGCAGCAGGAAATCAACACTCAGGCACGCGCGGACATCGACCGCTCACAACGCGAATTTTATTTGCGCCAACAGATGAAGGCGATTCAGACGGAACTCGGCGAAGGCAACGAACTGGCCGAAGAGGTCGAACAGTTCCGCGAGAAGATCGAGTCTGCGAAGATGCCCAAACCCGCCGAAGAAGAAGCGCTGCGGCAACTAAAAAAACTGGAACGGATGCATCCGGACGCGGCTGAGACGGCGACGCTGCGGAATTGGATGGAAATTATGACGGACCTCCCATGGTCAAAGGCTTCGACGGACAATCTCGATCTGCACAAGGCGGAAAAAATTCTCAACGAAGATCATTACGGTCTCGAAAAGGTCAAGGAACGCATCATCGAGGCGCTCGCAGTGCGCAAGCTGAAGGAAAAGCCGAAGGGCCCAATTCTCTGTCTCGTCGGTCCGCCTGGAGTCGGCAAGACCAGTTTGGGTCGATCCATCGCACGCGCGCTGGGCCGCAAATTTATCCGTTTAAGTTTGGGCGGCGTCCACGATGAAGCCGAAATCCGCGGACATCGACGCACCTATGTCGGGGCGATGCCGGGCCGAATCATTCAAGCGATCCAGCAAGCCGGGACGAACAATCCGCTGATCATGCTCGATGAAATCGACAAGGTCGGCGCCGACTTTCGCGGCGATCCATCGTCAGCGTTGCTCGAAGTTCTGGATCCGGAACAGAACTTTAGTTTCCGCGATAACTATCTCGGCGTCGCGTTCGATCTGTCTAATGTGATCTTCATGACGACGGCGAACATTCTTGACACGGTCCAGTCCGCTTTGCGCGATCGCATGGAAGTAATTCGGCTGGCAGGCTATACCGAGGAAGAAAAAATCGAAATCGCCCGCCGTCATCTCTTGCCAAAGCAAATGGAAGAGAACGGCATCACTTCTCGGAACCTGAATATTTCGCGGTCAGCGCTCACGGCCGTCATTCAGCGCTACACGCAAGAGGCAGGACTGCGCCAGCTCGAACGCGAGATTGCATCTATTTGTAGGAAGATCGCCCGGCGGCTCGGCGAAGGCGATCTGAACGTGGTTCGTGTTTCCGCGAATAACCTGCACGAGTATCTCGGTGCACCGAAAATCATTCCTGAGGAAGTTCTAAAGAAGGACCAAATTGGTGTGGCGACTGGCCTGGCATGGACGGCAGTAGGCGGCGATGTTCTGTTTGTCGAGGCTTTGCGTATGAAAGGCAAAGGCAATTTGGTTTTGACGGGCCAACTCGGGGAGGTGATGCGCGAGTCGGCGCAAGCTGCTTATTCCTACGCGAAGTCTCGCGCGAAGGAACTCCAAATCGACCCGGAAGATTTCAACACGTACGATCTACATATTCATATTCCCGAAGGCGCAATTCCCAAGGATGGTCCGTCCGCTGGAATTACTCTCGCGACCGCGCTCGTCTCAGTGCTTTCGCGGCGCCCGGTGCGCAAGGACGTCGCGATGACCGGAGAAATCACCTTGCGTGGGAATGTTCTGCCCGTCGGCGGCATAAAGGAGAAGGTGCTCGCCGCCCGCCGCGCTCGCGTAACTAAAATCATTTTGCCGGCGCAAAACCGGCGAGATCTCGATGAAGTACCCAAGGACCTCTTCAAAGATATCCAATTTGAATTTGTCGATAATATGCGGCAAGTCTTTCGTGAGGCTTTGAAGGGAAAAATCGTCGAGCCGGTAGGATCTTCAACTAGATCAGCCAGGGTACCGCAACCCCCGCCTGGCCGAAATGTCGGGCCACGCCCAGCCTAAATTGCCGGCGCGCCGGAAGGGCCAACTTTTTCGAGGCAACTTACCTCCGGCCAGCGCATCTACGTTAGGCTGGAATTAACTCGCCGAGGCCATTTTTGGCGGGTTTCAAACGTTTGACACCCCCCGACCCGTGTGATAACCTCGCGACTCAAGTGGCTGATTTTGAGCCACAAAATCGGAACTTTTCCGCGTTCCGTAATGTTTTATTGGTAGTGAATGCCGCAGAGCGACTTGGTGGAAGTCGCAGTCGTGGATTCGCCCGACGCAATACCCAGAGGAGAACAGCGATTGATGACCCGTGCTCGACTTAGTTTAGCTGTAAGCACTTTATTTGCAGCAGGTCTTTTTACCCCAGCAATCATTCAAGCCCAGGGATTGGGTGCTTCATCCGCTCGCGAAATTCCCAACGAAGTTCAGAGGGCCGAACCACGCGTCGATCAGCTGATCGAAAAGGCGGAAGTCTATTTTAACCAGGGCAAATTAAATCTCGCGGATAACAATCGAGATGGCGCCCGCTCAGACTTCGACAAAGCGGTGGATGAAATTCTGATGTCCGGTATGGACGTCCGCGGCAACCAGAAACTACAAAAATACTACTTGGAACTTGTCGAGCGCATCTATCGCGAAGAGGTGCCAGTGCTGCAAATGCAGCAGCAACAGCAAGTCGCGACACCGGTTATCGCTCAGGATCCCGCGACCGCAAAGAGCGACAAGGTCGAGCAGATCGCTAAAGCTCAGGCGCCGAAGCAAATTCAGATTGGTTTCCGTCAGCAAGGTTTCGATCCATCGCCGCTCGATCCTTTGAGCAAATTAATTCTGACGGAGACCGAAAAGAAGGTTACTGAAGGACAGCTTGCCGAACTTGAACAAGAGAAGAATACCCTCGATTTCAAGTTCACAATGAACGAAGAGGTCCAGCGGTATATCAACTACTACCAGGGTCGCGGACGCTCGACGATGGAAGCCGGTTTACGCAGATCTGGCCGCTTCATGAAGATCGCTCGCGACACATTCCGGCAGATGGGTGTGCCCGAAGATCTGACTTGGTTAGGCCAAGTCGAAAGCGCCTGGAGTCCGAAAGCGCGCTCGTGGGCTGCCGCCTCCGGTCTGTGGCAATTCGTTCCCAGTTCGGGCGCGCAGTATGGACTAAGGCAAACCGCGTGGGTCGATGAAAGAAACGGAATAGAAAAACCGACCGCTGCGTCAGCTCGTTATTTGAAAGATTTGGCGAAGCGATACAACGGCGACTGGTTGCTCGCCATGGCTGCGTACAACACGGGCGCGCTGAATGTCGATCGGGCGATTTCCCGCGCGGGAGAAGCCAACTACTGGAAAATTTACCCATACATAGTTCAGGAAACGCGAAACTATGTACCAAACATTCTCGCCGTCATCATGATCGCGAAGAACCCGGGGAAGTACGGTTTCCACAACATCAAACCGGAAGCGCCGATGTCTTTCGACACCGTGCCGGTTCAAGGCGCGACCAACCTTCGCTTGATCGCCGAGATGACTGACACGAGCGCCGATTACATCCAGTCACTGAACCCGGAACTGCGTCGCGACACGACGCCGCGCGGCGAGTTTTACAACGTGCGCGTGCCGTCGGGAAAAGGCAAACAACTGGCGACGCTGTTGAAGCGCGTTTCACCTGATTCACGCGATACCGCGAGAATCATTTCAATCGCGCCGGGTGAAGATTTGCAGTCAGTCGCCAGCCGCACAGGTGTCAGCGTCGCGACCTTGCAATCGCTGAACCCTGGTATCGATGCCAAGACGACAAAGCTGGTGGCGCCGAACTCGAGCGTGCGGTTGACGAATTGGCGTCGCAACACCGCCGATACCGCCAACGCCGGAAACCTAAACAAGGTGCGCGCCCGCAAGGGTGACACGATCGCCAAGATCGCTGCCGCCAATAAACTCTCAGCCGACGATGTAGCTCGCCTGAACGGGATTGCCCCGAATGTCGAACTCACTGCCGGTCAGGAGATTAAACTACCCGTCGCGTCGGCGGGCGGAGGGTCGGGAAGCCGCCGTCGATAATTGAGTGGTCAAAGCGCTCGCTTGATCCCCGAGCGCTTCTAGTCTTACGCAAGCGCGCTTCGTTTCTACGAAGGGCGCTTGCTGGCTTTAGAAGGCCTGTTTCGAAAACAATTGAGGAGTCTGGGTTTGTGAGCATTTGATTTCTTTTCTTAACCTCACATGCTCTTTCGTACGCTATCAGCCGCGGTTTACGGAATCGACGCGAACCTCGTCGATGTAGAAGTCGATCTGACGCCAATTCGCAACGAAGCGGACACCGCGGGAACTGTGATTATCGTCGGCTTGCCTGATCTCGCCGTGCGCGAGTCGCGCGAACGCATTCGCGCCGCAATTAACAACAGCGCGTTCTTTTTTCCGTTTCACAAAACTACAATCAACCTCGCGCCGGCCGACGTCCGCAAAGAAGGCGCGAGTTTCGATCTGCCGATTGCGCTCGGCATCCTGGGTGCAAACGGCGATCTCGTCAACTCAGAGCACCTGACAGACATCCTGTCAGTCGGCGAGTTGTCACTCGACGGACGCGTCCGGCCGATTCGTGGCGCCTTGCCCATCGCGTTGCGCGCGCGGCAATCGCAAACGAAACATCTGCTGTTGCCGGAGGAGAATGCGAAAGAAGCTGCGGTGGTTTCAGATATTAATGTCTATCCAGTTTCAGATCTGCGGAACGCGGTAGATTTGATCGCCGCGATTCGATCGGAAGCGCCACCCGTTCCGGTGCGCGTCGATCCATCCGAAATTCTCGTTCACGACGATCGTTACAGCGTGGACTTTCGCGAAGTTCGCGGACAACAAGCCGCCAAGCGCGCTCTGGAAGTCGCCACCGCCGGCGGCCACAACATTCTTTTGATTGGCCCACCCGGTTCAGGCAAGACGATGCTGACGAAGCGTCTGCCGACGATCCTGCCGCCACTCGAATTTGAAGCCGCGCTTGAATTAACCAAGATTCATTCTGTCGCCGGCCTGACCGGACGCGCTGGTCTTGTCACTCAACGCCCGTTTAGATCTCCGCACCACACAATCAGCGACGCCGGCTTAATCGGCGGCGGCGCAGTTCCTCGCCCCGGTGAGGTTTCACTCGCCCATCAAGGCGTTCTCTTCCTCGATGAGCTGCCGGAGTTCGATCGCAGTGTATTGGAAGTCTTGCGGCAACCACTTGAAGATCAGCAAGTGACCATCAGCCGTGCCGCCATGTCGCTCACCTTTCCCTCGTCTTTCATGTTGGCGGCGGCAATGAATCCGTGTCCTTGCGGCTTTTGGAGCGATCCGACACGCGAGTGTCGCTGCACTCCTTTACAGATTCAACGCTATATCGGCCGCATCTCTGGTCCGTTGCTTGATCGCATCGACATTCACATCGA
>DASQYL010000338.1:0-2469 GCA_035639235.1 Pyrinomonadaceae bacterium
AGCGCAGTTTGTGATCGGTTTCGCGTGCCTTTCGATTCTGACGAGTCTCGTCTTCGCGACCTGGCCGCTCACGTACCGAGCGTTGGTCGACTTCTTGATAATTGCAGGCGCGTACCTCCTGGTTTGGAGGTTTGTGAGATACCGCACGGCTTCGGTCGATCTGTTGATTTCGCGCGAACGCGTGTTCGCGCTCGTGGGCTCAGCCATTTTTTTTCAAACCGTCGTTCTCCGCTTTAGCTTCATTGTTTCGAATGCTATCGCCGCGCAAGGCGCGCGGCCACCGTTTAACGACCCGGCAATTTGGACCTTTGCAATTCCGTTTGCCGCAGCATCGCTGCTGGTGAGGATGCTCTTAGATCCGCAGTTGAGCCTGTTGACGGGTGTCATAAGCGCAATAGTAGCCGGTGCCCTGGCCCAACGCGGAATTCCAGCGGCGATCTACGCTGTAATTTCGTGTGTCGCCGCTTCCTATGGAATCAAGCGCTATCGCGAGCGACAGACCGTTACGATCGGTGGCCTAATCGTCGCCGCCTCGAACATTATCGCCGCTGCGGTGATCACTGCGGCTTTACAGCCGCGCTTCAAACTTTTCGACATTGTCGCCGCCGGCGTATTCGGATTCGCTGGCGGGCTGTTGACGATCGTCTTCGCGGCCGGCGGTGTGCCGATCAACGAATCTCTTTTTGGCGTGCTGACCGATATCCGCTTGTTGGAATTAACCAATGCAGATCTGCCGGTGTTGAGCCAACTTGCGATGCGCGCACCGGGAACTAATCAGCACTCCCATGCGGTGGGCCAACTGGCGGAAGATGCGTGTCGGGCTATTGGCGCTAACGGTATTCTGGCCCGCGTCGGCGCCCTCTATCACGACATAGGTAAAGTTGCCGCGCCCGAACACTTTGTCGAGAATCAAACCGGCGACAACCCGCACGATCGGCTCCGGCCCGTGCAGAGCGCGAAGATCATCACCAGCCATGTTACTTACGGATTGCGGCTGGCCCGGGAGATTGGTCTGCCCAAACGCGTCGCTGATTTCATCCCTCAACATCATGGAACGCGCACGCTCCATTTTTTTCTGCACAAGGCCGAGGTTGAAGCGAAAGCAAAGCAAATCAACGAGCGCGAATTTCGCTATCCGGGACCGAAGCCTCAGTTCAAGGAATCAGCCATCCTCATGTTAGTTGATTCGGCCGAGGCCGCGGCACGTTCGCTCGCAGAGCCAAACGCCGACAACATCCGGGCAATCGTCTCCCGAATTTTTCACGCGGTAGTTAGTGACGGCCAACTGGACGAATCGCACCTCAGCATCCACGAGTTGAATCAATTGCGTGAAGCAATCGTCAATTCACTAATCGCGATCTATCATCCAAGGGTCGATTATCCCGGCTTCAATGCGCCTGCGGAAGCACAACCAGATAGACCACCGCACCGGCTCTCATATGCTCAAGTTGCTGATGTGCCGATTAATCCTTCGGGCGAGGTAGAGGAGGAGGCGGCCGCGCGTGATGATAGTGTTGCCAAATCCGCGGGTTAGACTCGACCGCGCAACTTCTCGTAAGTCATCTTCAGATCCTCGGGCAGTACGCGCGTGCCGGCGACAGTCGACATGAAATTGGTATCTCCGCTCCAACGCGGCAGCATGTGCAGATGGATATGATCGGCCACGCCGGCGCCCGCGACGCGACCTAAGTTCATTCCCAAATTAAAGCCCTCGGGTTCGTACACTTGGCGCAGCGCTCGTTCACATCGCTTTGCGAGTTCCATCATTTCGTCAGTTGATTCCTTCGAGGCCTCACTTAGGTTTCCAATGTGCGCGTACGGCGCAATCATCAAGTGACCACTGATGTACGGATATCGATTGAGGATTATGAAATTTTCTGCGCCACGAAAAATTACGAGGTTCGCTTCGTCCTGGGATGGATTTTCTTTTGCCGCGCAGAAGATGCAGGCGGGCTTATCTTTACCGCTCGAGTTTATGTATTCATTCCTCCAGGGACTCCAGAGTATTTCCACGAGTACTTCCGGCCGCGAGTGACAGGGTCAAGTTGGCAGTCAATCCTGCATTTCGTTGATGAGTTCCTTGAGTTCTTTGCCGGCCTTAAAATAGGGTACGCGTTTGGCCGGAATATCAACCGGATCGCCGGTCTTGGGATTGCGGCCGCGCCGCGCCCCGCGCGAACGTACCCGGAAGCTACCAAATCCGCGCAACTCGATCTTCTCGCCCTGATTCAGACTCTCGATAATGCTTTCGAAAACGATCTCAACCAAACGCTCGGCATCTTTTTTCGTTAACTCGGCGGCATTCGCTACGTCGTTAACCAGATCGGCCTTAGTCATGAAGTCACCTCGGGCGGAAAGCCAATACTCGAAACGCTCTCACGATCATCATCATGCAGGAGTCGAATTGAGGTTAACGATATCAGAACCGCAGCGCTTCGGCAAGGCCGCGAAACCCCGCTCTGCCAACAT
>DASQYL010000339.1:0-19415 GCA_035639235.1 Pyrinomonadaceae bacterium
GACGTACGCGAGCGCTACCGCGAGATTGCACACCGTCGCCGTGTAAACGACATCGCCGTAATCGATGATTGCGGAAACGCGCTGCGTCGCTGGTCCATCTCCGCGCACGAGCACGTTGTAGTCATTCGCGTCGTTATGGATGAGGCTAAAACGCAGATTGGCCCAGTCGATCTTTTCCCATTCATCAAGGAATCCGACAATCAACGACCGGCGATCCGGCGGCAACAACTCGATCCACTCACGGAGCGTGTCCGCGTTCCGCAGGTCCCAATAGAAGAATCGATGCGCCGAGGTATGATCGAAACCAGTCAGCGCAAGATCCATTTGCGCGAGACTGCGACCCAAAGAAGCGAGCAGCGTTGGATTATGAGGTTGAACTCGCGCGAAGCACTCGCCGTCCAGCCAGGTCAGCAACCGGACAAAATGCGCCTGCGAATCGGCGCTAGTGATCGAGGCGATGTCTTCACCATTCTTTGTGGGAATGACTTGCGGAAAGAGCAAATCGATATCGCTGGTCGCAAGGCGCCGCACAATCTGGTTCTGGAGATCCAGAAAATCAAATTTTTCTTCCGCGTTAGCTATCTTCAGAACAAAGCGTCTGCCCGAGACCGCGGTCAGCACAAAATTCTGATCGCGCTCGCTCGGCAAAGGCGCCGCCGCAACTTCTAGACCATACAAATCTGCGGCGACGAGTTCCGCGTCTTCGGTGCTAAATCGCGGCGCTTTTTGCACGGCGCTAGTCATCGCTGCTCATCATAAACGAAGCGTCGAATTGCCGATAGCACTTCGCCTGGCCGCATTGGCTAAACGATTGATTTACGCTTGGGTGCGTTGCGATGGTATCCTTCCTGCTCCCCAGCACCACGCGACGCGACCATTCCAATGTTGAGCCGCTTCAAAACTCCTCGGCGTGTTGTCATCACCGGCATGGGTTGCGTGACGCCTATCGGCATCGGCCGTGAAGCCTTCTGGCGTGGCCTGCAAAACGGCGAGAGCGGCGTGAGGCGCATTGAAGCATTCGACGTTTCCCAATCGCCGGTGAAGATCGCGGCTGAAGTGCGCGAATTTGATTGGCAAGCACAGCTCGGCCCGAAAGATCGCAAGCACGTGCCGCGCACGGTCCCACTGGCATTGGCGGCCGCCCGCGAGGCTTTCACCGACGCAGGATTCACCGTTGAAAATTTCTCGCTCGAAGAGCGACAACAGATTGGCGTTGAGATTGGCACGGGCGGCGGCGGCTTGCCGTTTGTCGAAGATCATTACGCCATTTGGTACAACGGCGGGTCACATTCAAAGGCGAGCGTTTACATTATTCCTGCCGCCACACATGGAACTTTGTCGAGCGAACTATCGATGGCCTTCGGCTTGCGCGGATTGTCGCACGTAGTTTCGACGGGATGCACAAGCTCGACTGACGCTATCGCTTATGCCGCGCAGCACATCGCGCTGGGCCGGCAGGAAACGATGATCGCGGGCGGCGTCGATGCACCGTTGGCCCCGGGCATCCTCGCTGGTTTCAATTTGCTCACCGTGTTAACGACCGAATGGAACGACGAGCCGGAACGCGCCTCGCGTCCGTTTACGAAAAATCGATCGGGCATGGTCCTGGGCGAGGGCGCATGGATTTATGTGCTCGAGGAATACGAGCGCGCGCGCCGGCGTGGTGCAAACATTTACGCCGAGATTATTGGTTATGGATCGACGTGCGATGCATATCATCGCGTGCGTTTGCAGGAAGGCGGCGACGAACCGGCGCGCGCGATGATGCTGGCCATGCAGGATGCTGAGATCGACGCCGGCGAGATCGATTATGTAAATCTTCACGGCACGTCGACTCTGCTGAACGATCGCATCGAAACCAACGCGCTGAAGCTGGCGCTCAACTCTAACTCGCATGGCATTCCGATGTCGGCGACGAAGTCTCAGGTGGGCCATCCGCAAGGAGCGAGCGGCGCGGCAGGTCTCGGGGCTGCGTTGTGCGCGATGCGCACAGGTGTGATTCCGCCGACCATAAATCTCGACGACCCTGATCCCGATTGCGATTTGGATTACGTTCCGCTCGAGGCACGAGAAGCGAAGGTCAACGTTGCGTTGTGTAACTGCATCGGCTTTGGATCGAAGAACAGCGCTTTGGTGATTCGCAAGGTGTAGGGGCAGGGCTCGTCCCTGCCCGTCTATTCGGGCAGGCACAAGGCCTGCCCTTACAGTCATGCTCGAACGATTTCGCCAACGCAGCCTCGAGCTGGAAAATCTCGACAAGGGAACCTACACCCCGGAAGAATACGAAGGCTGTCTGGTCGAGTTGCGCCGCATCAACGAATGGCTGGGCGATGCCAACGCGTTGCGCGATTCGCTGTTGAGTGAAATAGCGCGACAGGATTTGCGATCATTTTCGGTATTGGATGTCGGCGCTGGTTCGGGCGAGTTGCTGCGCGTCGCGGCAAAATGGGCGCGCGAAACTGATCGTACAGCTTCGTTGGTCGGATTGGAATTGAATGAACGGTCGGCGCAAGCCATCCTTGATGAATCGCACGAGTTTCCGGAAATCTTTGCAGTGCGCGGAAATGGATTTCAATTACCCTTCGAAGATGATTTATTTGATTACGCGATCCAGTCGTTGACGCTTCATCATTTCGACGATCGAGGTGCAGTCAAAATTTTGAAAGAGATGGCGCGTGTCGCGTCGCGCGGCATCTTCGTAATCGATCTGCACCGCAACCCGGTCGCATATTTCTTCTATACAACAATTGGCCGTCTGTTTCTGCACAATCGTTTAATACGCGAAGACGGGGCGCTATCGATTCTGAAAAGTTGGCAGCCGCAGGAGCTGGAACAACTTGGCCGCGAAGCAAGACTGGCGAATGTCAAAGTGGAAGAACATTTTCCGGCGCGTTTAATTTTGAGTGGGGTTGCTCCCTCTCCGCTGGAAGAGGGCCGGGGTGAGGGCTTGACGCTCTTTCTCTGAAGGATGGGTCTTTGCGCGAGGCTGAGCCTCGCGCAGAGTCTCATAATATTTATACGGTGCGTAGGCCCTCACCCTAACCCTCTCCACAGGGAGAGGGATGATCATGAATGCCAATTCAACAAACTACGACGTAATCATTGCCGGCGGTGGACCGGCCGGCGCGAGCGCGGCGATTCATTTGGCGAAGCGTGGCACGCGCGTGTTACTTGTCGAAACGAAGAAGTTTCCGCGGCCAAAACTCTGCGGCGAATTCATTTCTCCGGAATGCGCCGTGCACTTCGAACGTCTTGGAGTCGCCGATGAAATGCGAGCTGCTCACCCGGCCGCGTTAATCGGAACGGTTTTTTATTCTCGCGGCGGCAAGAGTGTGCGTGTTCCCAGCTCGTGGTTTGCTTCGGCCGGAGTTGCGCTCGGCCTGAGCCGCGCGGAAATGGACGAGCGTCTTTTGCGACGCGCTGCGGCAGCGGGCGCAGACGTACTGGAAGAGGCGCACGCGACTAATGTAATAGTCGATAACAACGCGGTCTGCGGTGTGTCAGTCAAACATGGCTTGCGTGAAACGACTTATCGAGCCGCAGTCACGATCGACGCGACCGGACGCAACCAGACACTCACTCGCAAACTCAACAAACGGCCTGCTCGTCACGAGCCGCGACCGATGGTTGCTTTCAAAGCTCATTTCGAAACGACGAAGATCGAACCCGGCGCCTGCGAGATCTATTTCTATCGCGGTGGGTATGGCGGATTGAGCAGCATTGAAAACGGCTTGAGCAATCTTTGCTTCATCGCCTTCGCGCGCGACGTGCGCGCGTGTGACGCTGACGCCGATCGAGTCATGCGCGAAGTGGTCTGTCAGAATCGACGCGCCGCTCTCACGCTGGAACATGCGCGTTTGAATTCGCCATGGTTGGCTGTCTCGCTGGAAGGCTTTGGCAGAACTTCAGTTGCGCCGCGAAATGGACTGCTGGCGATCGGTGATGCCGCTTCCTTCATCGATCCGTTCACCGGCAGCGGCATGCTGATGGCGCTCCAAAGTGGCGAACTTGCCGCGCAGACAATCGGCGATTTTCTCGATCAGAAGATGAATGCTCTCGACGCACTGCGTAACGCCTACACGACCCGTTATCACCAAGCTTTTCATTCGCGGCTGCGGCTTTGTTCATGGCTGCGCCGCGCGGCGTTTGTGCCTGGCTTAGCCGCCGCGGCGATCCATATTTTCGACTCCAGCGATGCAATGCGTCGCAGATTGGCGCAGGCGACACGCGGCGGTGCGGAAACTTCCACTGTCTGAATGCGTTTAAGATGAAAGCGTAGCGCGCGAATGCAAGAATATTTCTTGCCTCGTGACTAGATTTAAGGTACAAACTGCTCGTCTCTGGTTCCTGTTTGTAGATCGTGTTCCAACAATAACGGCCGAGATGCAAACTATCGAAGTTTTCATCGTAACTCGCCCCTCGCCCTCGGCCATACAAGCTAGACGCTGTAATCATTAGCTGTATATCTGTGAAAGTTTATGTTTGCACTGACCCGACAAGGAGAGAAAAAAATGTTTCGGTCCCTCAATCGTGTTTTTAGAGCTTCGCTGCGAGTTGTCTTTGTTTGCGCGGCTATCGTTGGCTGTTTCACCGTCGCGATGTCGCAAGCGCAATCTGATGCCGCTGATCTGCAGGGGGTCGTTCGCGATCCCAGTGGCGCAGTCGTTGCCAATGCATCCATTACCGCGCGTAACACCGCAACCAACGTGACCCGTGAGGCGAACACGAACGATGATGGGTTCTATAAGATCGTGCGGCTGGCGCCCGGGATTTACGAGGTGACCGTCAAGGCAACGAATTACAAGACGGCGGTTATTCCATCAGTGAAGCTCACGGTAGGCCAGACGATCAATCAGGATGTGCCGTTGGAAGTCGGCGAGTTGACGGCGACGGTCACCGTCACCTCAGTTTCGCCGAACATAGTTGAGACAACCAATACGAACATCGCGACGATTATCGATACGCAACGAATTGAAAACCTCCCGATCAATGAACGCAATTACTTGTCCTTCGCATTAACCAGTTCGACGGTCAGCCGCGACGCGGGCCGCCCGATTGGACCGGCGCCGACGACGGGTTTGAACTTTGGCGGACAGCGTGGCCGTTCGAATCTGGTGCAGGTCGACGGGGCCGATAACACGGATAATTCGGTCAATGCCTCGCGATCGACCGTCAGTCAGGAAGCCGTGCAGGAGTTTCAGGTAGTCAGCAATTCATTCGCGCCAGAGTTTGGCCGTTCTGCGGGCGGCGTGGTCAACGTCGTCACCAAGAGCGGCACGAACGATCTTCATGGAGACGTGTTCGGTTTTCTGCGCCACAAGAGTTTTCAGGCGCGCAACGCTTTCGCGCCAATCGCGGAACCGCCCTTCACCCGCGCGCAGTACGGCGGCACGTTGGGCGGCACGTTCGATAAGGATCGCACGTTCTTCTTTGGATCGTTTGAGCAACGTCAAAGACACGAGTCTGGGTTCTTTACGAGCAACGTGAGCGCGGGACTGAGCAGCAGTGTCACGATTGGGGCGCCGTTTCTGCCGTTTACGCAGACCTTCGGCAACATGACCAGTCGCCAAAGCGGATATGTCAGCGGTCTCTTGACAACCGCGGGACAACTGATCGCGACCGGTGTGCCCGCGAACGTTGCGCAAGGGCAAGCGCTGGCTAACGCAGCCGTTCAATATGCATACCTGGCTTCGAGCGGCGGCGTGACTGCGCTCACGGGAACAAATCCGCTGATCAGCGCCGGAGGCTCGGTTCCGGCAGGACAAGTGATCGGGCCGCGTTTCTTTTTATCGGGCGCTCCGGTTCCATCCGGCACCACCAACGCGGCGGGCCAATTCATCGCCTTTCGCCCACTGCAGTCGTTGCAGACGGTCTTTCCGGTCACCGACAAAACCACTTTCAATTCGATCCGCATCGATCATCTGATCACCAAAGACAACCATTTGACGATGCGCTTCGGCTACAACCCGAGCACAATTACCGGCATTCAAGTCGAATCGCAGAATCAGTCGCTGGGTCAGAACGATTTCTCGCGCACGGGCGTGCAGAGGTTGAAAGACTACTCGTTCGTCGCCACGCTGGCTTCGACGCTGTCGAACAGCATGGTGAACGAAGCGAGGTTCAACTTTGGTGAGCGTCGCGCAACTTTCAAATCACAAAATCCTGACGCGGTGGCTTTCAATATTTCCGGCACTGCGTTCATTGGCCGCGAGCTTTTCTCGCCGGTCGTGCGCACCGAAACTCGTTACGAATGGACCGACGCATTGAACGTCGTCTCCGGCACACACACGTTCAAGTTCGGCGGCGACTACGCATCGGTGAATATTCCGTCGGCTATCTTCCAACTGAATTTCGCGGGTCTTTATAATTTCGGCGGACTGTCGGCGACGACGCTGGCGGCCTTTCCGACTGTGGGCACGCTGGCGCCGCCGGACTTCACCGCAGTTCAGCAATATGGTTTGGGATTCCCCTCAAATTTTATTCAGGGCTACGGCAATCCCGTCAGTAAGATCGGCAACAAACCTATTGCCTGGTTCGCGCAGGACTCGTGGAAGATCAAACACAACTTCACTTTCAATTATGGCGTGCGTTACGACGTCGAGTTGACGCAGACGCTGCCGCCCGTCGCTTCGTTTACCGATCCGCTCTCAGGCATCACGCTTACTCAAGCCGACCTGCTCGCGGCGCAGGATGCGGTCAACGTGCAGCAGGGATTTCCACGCGACAAAAACAACTTCGCGCCCCGCGTTGGATTTGCCTGGGATATCAAGGGCAATGCGAAAACGGTGATTCGCGGCGCGGCCGGGATCTTTTACGATCACCCGCTGCTCGCAATTGGTTTTAACTCTGATATCGCTGACGCCGCCCAACAACAGCAAGGCGTCTTCATCAGCGGCAGTCCATCGCCCACCGCGCTGTTGAATGCGACCCAGATTTTCCAGGGCACGGTCTGCGTGCCCGGTGCTCCGGCCACGCCCTTCTGTGCTGCGCTGCCGCCGGGTGTCGTCACCCCGGGAGTAGCGCCCGGCTCGCAGTATCAATTTGGACGCCAGCGTTTTAACGATCAGACTTTCCCCGGCTTTGGCCCGGTGCTTCCATTCACGCTGCCGGTCACCAAAAATTTCAAGTACGCCTATGCTAATCAGGCGAACTTTACCGTCGAGCGGCAAATCACTAAAGACATGTCGATCTCCGGCAGCTATTTGTTTGTCGGGGCGCACCATCTGCCGCATCCACTCGACATAAACGCGCCTCGCACCGAATTGCAAATCGCGAATTTTGCGCGCTATGCGAACCGGAATCCGACAAATACAACGGAAGCGCTGCTCGTCGGCGGCGCGTGTCCCGGCCCGACGTGTTTCTTCCCGACCAACTTGCCGGCAGGCGCGGCGTTTGCGAATCCATTGTTAGCCGGCGACGTGCTGGTCAACATTATTCCGGGAATGATCGTGCTATCGCCGACGCGCGGAAAGATCGTTTCACCGGCGATCGCCAATTTTTTCCGGCCGAACGCGCCAAACTACTTCCTGGCCCAGGCCGCCAGCGGCGGATTAGTGACGAAGGCTGTGCTCGACTCGCAACTCGGCGGCTCACTGCGCACACCCGGCGCGATTTCGCCTTTTGGATCGATCAATGCCCAGGTGTCAGACGGCAATTCGGTCTATCACGCGATGAATATCGATCTGAAGAAGCGCTTCTCGCACAACTTCCAGTTCCTCGCGTCTTACACCTGGTCGCACGCGATCGATGATTCATCTGATCTGCAAACGCTGCTGCTGCCGCAGGACAATCGCAGCCTGCGATCGGAGCGCAGTGACGCACTGTTCGATCAACGGCAACGATTCGTCTTCAGCGGCGTGCTAGCTTCGCCGGCGGCGTGGCGCAACGGCGATGGCATGCACAAGTTCCTCGCCGATTTCACGCTGGCGCCGATCCTGGAAATCTCTTCGGGCCGTCCCTTCAATATCCTGAGCAACCAGGACACGAACAACGATCAATCGAACCAGACGGATCGTCCGTCGGTGTTGCCGAATGGATTGCTTTGCGTTCCCGGCACCGCCGGCTGCACACCTTTGATCGTGAATGGGCAATTTGCGACCGGCGATCTCGCGCGCAACATGGGCCTCACGCATCGCTACATGTCGGTGGACGCACGCCTGACGCGATCCATTCGTTTCGGCGAACGCTTGCGGCTCGACGTCATCGCGGAAGGTTTCAACCTCTTCAATCGCTTCAACGAAGCCGCCGCTTCGCCGTTCATCGATGCCGTGAACGCGTTTCACCGCCAGGCGGGCAACGGCCATTACTACAGCCAACCGACGTCGGCGTTCGACCCGCGACAATTTCAGTTTGGATTGAAATTGAATTGGTGATTGATGATGATGAAGGCTCAGACAGACCAACTTTGAAACACGTAGTGAGCGATATTGCTCGGCGCGTTTCTATCAGTGGGTCTAAGTCACGCGTAATTTCGCTCAACAACGTGCGTAACTCTGCGACAATCCATACAGAGGGTGTCGATGTTTCGAACTGGCTTGGGTACACTGGTTGCGAAAAATGCGTAACGACGATCTGAGTCGCAACGTCTGATGATTGGGTCGCCCTCATGAGTCGGTTCCTACATTCTCCAAATCTACGTTGCCTGGCTTCGATTGGGTTCGTAATGGTGTGCACGGTCGTCTCAGTTCGCGCGCAGGATCCCTGGGAACATTTTGGTGACAAGCATGTCGGTGGCGACGTTCCGATTGACGAAGCGATGGCTCCAAAGAAGCGATCGCGCTCCGGCTCCTCGCAGTTGTCAGAGGATCGTGTGCTGAAGAGAGGTCCGCTCGCGGTGTCGAAAGCGGATCGCGCAGCCTTCGCCTCTTTCCTACGCTCGGCTGATACCGGAATGGTGCGACTGCTGCCACCGTCGGCCGTCTATCGTGCCTATCTTCACGGACGGCCGATCACACGCCGCGACCAATATGTTTACTCATTTGCGAATCTCACACATTCGATGGTGAATGGATCAGATATCCAGCTGAATGAGAACAAACTGTCGACAGGATCGGGTCTAGGGTACGGCATGATGGTCAACCTCGGCGATGTGCCTCTGGAACAGATAGACCTTTTCGATTCGCGTACCAGGTTTCTGGCAGATTACAAACGTCCCGTGACGATTCTGTTTGCGCGAGATGAAGCGTCGAGATTTCAAAATTCCGTAATCGCTAACGATGGCCTTCACTATCAGAATTCGCTGCCGGTCGAGATCGGTTCGACGTATCTGCTGCGCTCGATCAACTACGGCCGGCCGCTTTCGATCCCAATCAAATCAGATGAATCAAAATGGGGCGCCCATAGCACAGACGTATTAGTCGCTTTTCGCGTCGTCAGAAAAGACACCGACGGCGGCGTCACGATTGCCTGGAAGCTCTTGAAGAAATATTCGACTCCGAAATTGTTCGGGAGCGGATGACCTCACACGAGCTCAATGCGCCTCAATTGTGCGGTTAAAGAGATCTATTTGTTCACTTCAATTTGATTGCCGGTCATGTCGAAATTGACGAAACCGCTTTTGCGTCCCTGATCGCACGACACGTCCCACACGGTGATCAAATCTTTGCCCAACCATTTCCGCGGCTTGCGAGAGACTTCGTAATGAGTGACGCGCCCGTCTGCATAGCCAAGCTTTTCGAGTGCCTTCCTTCCCAACTCCGGCGCCAGCGCCAGGTTCACCTCGTCGAGATCGAATAGCATTTGATCGAGCGTGAATTGATGGGTCCTGACTTCGATCGGCGTCGGGTCGGTCATGTTCGAGAGCGCGCTGGTGGTGACGCCGTTGATGTCGTACTTGTACTGGGTGATTTCGCCGTCCTTCGGCGACTTAGCTTTGAACCAAAGATACTTGTCGTAAATGGTCAATTCGAGCAGTTTCACGTTGCTGCCCAGGGCCTGTTTGATTTGCGGCATCGCATCGCGCAGCGTCTCTGGATCGTAAGTGCTGAACTTCGCTGCGCGCGCAGTTTGCGAAAGATCGACGCCGCGCAGATTTCCTTTTTCATCGGCGTAGGCGGATGCGTTCTCTCTCGTCCCTTCCATCTCGATGTGCCAACTTACCGCGCCCGATTTGGTCATATCAGTGGCCAGACTCAAGCCTCTTTCGATCGTCATCCGCCGGATTTTTCCACCTTCGAGTTTGGCGCGCTCGAGCGCCGCTTTCGCCACCGCCGCCGTCGCTGCGACATTGACGTCGTCGAGATTGAAAAGGCTTTTGTCCAGGTTCCGCGAGAGCATGTCCAATTGGACCGGGTGCGGTCCCACGACAATACCGCGCGAATACTTGTACTCGTCAACGTGTTCGGGATTCTTCGGGTCCTGCGCATGCAAGGTCGCCGTGTCCGATTCGATTTCCAAACTGATCGCCTTGATCGGCCCACCACCCAGCTTTCCACGAAACGCGTCGACCGCCTCTTTCGCCGCCGTGCCTTCAAACATGTTCGACTTGCTGAGCATCTTGCAGCCGAGTACCGCCGCGACGCAGAGACATATAGAAAGAAAGAAAGACAAGCGATTTCTGTTTATGAATTGAATTGGCATCGATGACCTCCTGCGCAAACGTTGAGCGTGATCAAGAGTGAAAGGTAAAGCTAGTTCTTCGACACGGAAAGGCGGCGAGGATTGTCGCCCTTTTCGGTAAATCCGGCAATAAGAAAATTGATGGCGGAGGCCGTTCGGACGATGAGAGCGCCTGCTGCGGAAACGATTCAATCCCAAGCTATCGTCGTCGCATCCCGGGCGAGGGCCGTCTGCTGTGGTGGCGGACCGCCAGGATTCGGACGCGATCCTCAGTGACGCGATACAGAAAATGAAATGGAAATTTCTCGAGATTCACTCGGCGTATATCACGCTCGCGGATTGCATACCCTTCAGGAGAATCGACGGCTTTGTCAATATACGTCCGTAACTCAGAATAGAACTCCTCGGCGAGTTCGGTCCCACTCTCACGCTTGTAATAGTCAACGATTCGGAAATATCTGAGTGCGCAAGAGGATGTAGCTCCGAACGCATTACTTGAGACGATTTTTTATATCGGCATCTAATTCGGCTAGAGATATTGCCAAACCAGGGTTCGCGTCCAGTTCCGCGTCGCGGCGCAATGCTTCAGCCATACCCTCGTCTTCGTCAGAAAGAATTGGTGACAGCGAGTCGAGCAGGTTCGCGATCAAAGTTGCGCGATCCCGCTCCGGCAAATCAAGTGCGAGTTTTTCGATTTCGATGATGGTGGCCATGCCTGAAGGATACTGCAGTGGCGATAAAGGGAGCAATACCGACTACGCTTTATACTTACACGACGAACATTGATGACTCGCACCTTCGATATCCACGAAGTCCGGTGGTATTGGGCTCATGAAGAACGGTCTTCCACAGTTGAACAGTTGGGACACGATGGTGCATGCACCGGGTTGTTAATGGTTGGGGCCCGCAGTTCTCCGATTCGACCCTTCAAGTCTCTCACTTCGTCACGCAGAGCGTCATTTTCTTTACGAAGTTCATCGATCCACTTGTTCAATTCCACCGCCTGAGGATTTGGCAGGTACTTGAAAATTGTTTCAATGATTTTGCTGTATCCGATTGGCAATACCAAGGCTCCTCCTTCTCGGCCAATCAAAAGCTTTCGATTTGAACATTGTCGCGACGCCATAAAAGTGGATATCAAATTTGGTTTTATTTGTCTTTGCGCCTTGCGTAAACACTCATGCAGCGTTCGCACCTTCCGCCAAGGCACGCTGCCGCGTAAAGTGATCGGCGATCTCGGTTGCCGTCTTTTTCCCGACAAACGGCGCGAGTTCGTCAACGCTCGCTTCCGAAATTCGATGAATCGATCCGAAGTGGCGCAGCAAGCGTGTCTTTCGTTTTTCGCCGACGCCGGGAATCGCGGACAGCTCGGAGGTGAAGTCGCGCAACTCGCGCCGTTTGCGGTGATAAGTGACGGCGTAGCGATGCGTCTCGTCGCGAATCATTTGAATCAGACGCAGCACTGGCGAGTATGAATCGAGATAGATGGGTTCGTCTTCGCGGCCCTTGACCAATAAATACGCGACCTGGTTGTGATGGAGCGGCGGTTTGACGACGCCGATCATCGGCACAGCTTCCAGATCGAGTTCGCGCAGGGCTTCGGCGGCCGCGTTAAGCTGTCCTTTGCCGCCGTCGATCATGATCAAGTCAGGCAGATCTTTTTGCTCGTCGCGCAGACGCCGATAGCGGCGCAACACCGCTTCATTCATGGAAGCGAAATCGTTCGAGCCTTCGACCCAACGGATTTTGAATTTGCGATATTCGTTGCGGTTCATCTTCCCGTTTTCGCAGACGACCATGCCGGCGACATTCTCGGCGCCCTGAATGTGCGACACGTCGAACGATTCGATGCGCGCCGGAAAGCGCGGCAACTCGAGCGTCTCCTGCATTTCTTCGAGCACGCGCTTCATGTCGGGCTTGAGGACCCGGAAACGTTGTTCGAAGGCGAGCTTCGCATTCTTATCGACGAGATCGATCATGTCGCGCTTCTCGCCTCGTTGCGGCGCGAGGATGTGAACGCGGCGGCCGCGGCGCTCGCTCAAGACTTTCTCCAGCAGCTCGCGATCTGCAAAATCGATCGGCACATGAATCTCGCGCGGAAGAAACGACGTGCGCACTTCCTCCGTTTGCAAGTCGGCGGCCGGCACGGCCATCGCGCCGTCGGAACTACTGTAATACTGCGCCAGCACCTCGCTGAGAAAGTCCGCCGGATTGAACTCATCGTCGGGCAGATCCTCCCAGAAAAATTCGCGCCGGCCGACGATGTCGCCTTCGCGCATCGTGAAGAGTTGCAGCGCCAGCCGCTTGCCTTCGCGGTAGTAACCAAAGATGTCGATGTCGCTTTCCGAAGTCGTCGCCATCTTCTGTTGCTCGGAAAGCTTGACAACGGTCTTTCGCAGATCGCGATACTTCGCGGCGAGTTCGTAGCGCAGGTCATCAGAGGCTTGCAGCATGCGCGCTTCCAGTTTATCGGCAAGTTCCGTATTGCGTCCTTCAAGCAGCATGCGCACATCGCGCACGGCTTCCTGGTATTGTTCCGGCGTGCACAGGCCCTTCACGCAGGGGCCGAGACAGCGCTTGATGTGATATTCCAAACAAGGCCGCGGCGCCTTGCCGTCAATTTCGATGTCGCACGTGCGCAACTGGAACGTGCGATTGATCAAATCGATCGTGCGCCGCGCCATCGCGGCCGGCAGAAACGGGCCGAAGTAGAGCGCCCCGTCGTTTTGAATGCGGCGCGTGATCACACACTTTGGAAACCGTTCATTGATCGTCAGCTTAAGGTGCGGATAGGACTTGTCGTCCTTCAGTTTGTAATTGAAATAAGGCTGATGTTTCTTGACGAGCGAGGCCTCGAGGATGAATGCTTCGGCTTCGTTGTCGGTAACGATGAACTCGACATCGGCGATTTGATTTACCAATTCCTCGGTCTTGATTCCATAACTGAATTCACCGCGCCGGCCGACTTGAAAATACGAGCGGACACGATTGCGCAGATTCTTGGCCTTACCGATGTAGATGATTTTTCCGGCGGCGTCTTTGTGCAGGTACACCCCAGGCGCGCGCGGAATTTCTTTCAGTTTTTCGTCGAGCTTCATTGTTGATTTCTCATCTTATCGCTTTTACACTGGAGCTATCTAATGAGCAGTCTACTGGAAAAGACTATCGATGTGCCGGTTGAAGACGACTTAGTTCGTCGCGGCCAACGCATTTACGATCAAGAGCTCAGGCAAATCCTCGAACCCACGCAACGAGGCCGGTTTCTTGCTATTGAGCCGGAAACTGGAAGGTATTTTCTGGGCGACAATGGAACTGCTGCGCTCATCGAGGCTCGTAAGGCCATGCCTGGCCAGCTTTTTTATCTCGCGCGCATTGGATACGAAGCTGCCGACACCCTCCACGGCTATGGCAACCGAAACCGGTAGCATCACGAGAACCAGCGAACCCGTTATTCCGGTACGCTTTTCTGACAACCTGCTGATAGATTGCGTGGTCGATACCGGCTTCAGCGGCGGTTTGATGCTGCCTGCCGAAACATTGGCGTCGTTGAGCATCCCGATAATCGGAAAAGAAACCTTTCAATTAGTGTCCGGCCATTTCCTGGTTGCGAGTTTAGCGCTTGGCGAAATTGAGTGGCTCGGCCAACGACGATTTGTTCGAGTGGTGATTAGTGACACGAGTGACGCTCTGATCGGCGCAGAGTTGCTTGACGGTAATCGCTTGGTGATCGATTACGCTGCTAATACAGTCGTGATTACGGACGGGACTGTGTGAACGGGTTAGAACCACTTGCGTATCCCATTTAATTTACCTGACCAAAAGGAATTCGACGCCGTTGGCTTTGGGCTCAATGCCGTCGATCATTTGCTCGTCGTTTCTGAATATCCCGCCTTCGACACCAAGACTAGATTCACTTCATATGAAAAGGCTGCTGGTGGGCAAACAGCAAGCGCTATGGTTGCGCTACAGAGGTTGGGAATGCAGACCGCGTATGCGGGGCGCTTTGGTTCAGATGAAGCCGGACGGTTCGGTTTGCTCTCGCTGGAATATGAGGGAGTCAATCTCGAGTTTGCCGAAACGATCGCAGGCGCCGACAACCAAGTTGCATTCATCATCATCGAGGAACGAACCGGCGAGCGGACCATAATTTGGGATCGGGATGATCGTCTTTCTTATCGAGCGGATGAAGCTCCGATCGACTTCGCGACGTGTGGGCGCGTGCTGCATCTCGACGCGCACGATCCACCGGCGTGTGCCGTGATGGCGCGGGCCGCGCACCCAGCCGGCGCCATAGTCACCGCGGATATCGACAATATCTATGAAGGTCTCCCGGAATTGCTGCCGCTGATCGATGTGCTGATCGGATCATCAGAGTTCCCGGAGCGATTAACCGGCATCAGCGATCTCCAAAGTTCGATCGTTGAAATCAAGTCACGCTACGGATGTACCATTGTCGGAGCTACTCTCGGCTCGCGTGGCGCAGTCGTTTATCTGAACGATCAATTCATTGAATCGCCGGCGTTCGCAGTTCCCGGCGGCTGTCGCGACACGACCGGCGCCGGCGATGCATTTCATGCCGGCTTCATCTATGGAATGCTGCGCGATGAAGAATTGGAAACGTGCATGAAGCTCGGCAATGCGGTGGCAGCTTTGAAGTGCCGGGCGCTCGGCGGCCGATTCGCCCTGCCGACCGCAGATGAGTTGAACGAGTTTCTGGTAAATGCCACCCCGTTCAACGGCGGCTCTTGATTAGATGTTGCGGAATTTGTTCGTAATTCTTCTCAAATATGTTACTGTGTCCGTCTTTAGCGATGCTCATTGATTTATAGAAAAGGACCAAGGCTGATGCCGACCGTCAACTAAATGAGTTAGCCCATCGTAATTCTTAAATCAAACGTCGGTTCCCCTAAGCAATCATGCAAAAATCAAATCCCCTACCGCGGCGCAGCAGCCTGAGTCGCGTTGCCGTTTTCTTTCTGCTGCTTATTCTGATCATTGCGGCCGGCGCCGTCACTCGACGGTTCCCAACTCCCGTCGGTACAACCGCTGGTGTGTTTATCGCGAAAACTGGCAATCGACAAACGCAGAGAACTCAACCCCTTCGATCGATTGCACCACGCGGCGAATCTGCTGCGTTAGAAAGCGCTGGAGGTGCAATCCATCAAACTCAGAATGAAGTCGCGGCGCAGATCTTCGCTGATCCGGCCACACTAATCACGCGCACGGCCGAGGTCCCCACGTCTTCACTCGCGCTGGCAGGAAACGGTAACGGACAGGATCCGGCAAACCGGCAACCGGGTGAACGGATCGCGCAGTCAGCCCCTGAGAACGATCGAGCCAGACGCCGACCCAGAGAGGAACGGCTGGTCAAAGCGCATGAGTTTAAGGGCGACCTGCGGCAACTTCCGCGTACCCGGCCGCCGGAGCGCGAACGGCGCGAGCTTGAGCCGCCGCCGATGAATCCGAGTTTCTACGTTCCACCGGGCGGCCTCGCGTCCCAGGGTCAAACACCAGAGACGCAAACGCCTTCGACAATTACGCCTCAAGCCAACGCACCCGCGCCTCCGCCATCGGGAGTGTTCGAAGGTCTGGATCGATTTAATTGGGGCGCCGGGAGTCCGCCGGACACAAACGGTGATGTTGGCCCGAATCATTTCATCCAAACCGTCAACACTTCGATCGGTGTCTTCCGTAAATCAGATGGCTTTATGGAGGCGGCTTTCACCTTCAATACCTTCATGAGCCAGGGCGCGTTCGGAAACCTTTGCGACACGAACAACTTCGGCGACCCGGTAGTTCTTTATGATACGTTTGAGGATCGCTGGATCATCACCGACTTCGCTTTCCTGACTGACGTCAACGGCAACGTTCTCGCTCCTGCATATCAGTGCATTGCCGCCTCGCAGAGCGGCGATCCGATACTCGGAGGCTGGAATTTTTATTCGCGTCAAATCTCCGACAATCTAAACGATTATCCGAAGTTCGGCGTCTGGCCGGATGGCCTGTACATGTCGGCGAACATGTTCTCGTTCGGAGCCGGCTCAACCTTCAAGAATGCGCGTGTGTGGGCATTCAACAAAGCCCAGATGTATGCGGGCAGCCCGACTGTCAAGGTCGTCTCGTTCGACGTTGGCGGCGGCGACTTCACGGTCGTTCCGAGCAATGCGCGTTTGCAGACAGGTACGCCGCCGCCGGGCCGAGAAAACATGTTCGTCAGCACCTGGCTATTTCTGAATGCACTGACGGTTTATAAATTCCACGTCGATTGGAACAGCATAGCTTTATCGACCTTTACCGGCCCCGATACGCCCGTCGCGGCCACTAGTTGGCCGAACGCCTCAGTGGCCAATGTTCCCCAGTCAGGTACTAGTCAGCTCCTTGATGCGTTGCAGATCCGGGCGATGGTGCAAAACCAATACACGAACTTGGGCGGCACGGAATCATTGTGGTTACCTCACACTGTTCGGCGGGCCAACACAACGGGATTTGCGGCGCCACGCTGGTACCAGGTCAACGTTACTGGAGGTACAGTCGCCCCGAACCTGCCCCAGGCAACAACATGGGACCCAGACGGCGCGAACGTGATTCATCGCTGGATGCCGAGCCTCGCGCTCGACCGCGCCGGCAACCTGGCGATGGGCTATAGCACGTCGAGCAGTTCGACGTTTCCCTCGATTAAGTACGCGGGCCGGTTGGCGGGTGATCCGGTGAATACTTTCAGTCTTACTGAGCAGACGTTATTTACCGGAACCGCTTCTCAGTTAAGTTCTACCCGCTGGGGAGACTACAGCGCGATGACCTTGGATCCAGATGGCTGCACTTTCTGGATCACCAACGAATACGCTACAGGTCTCGACAATACTACCGTCGATCCGACATCGTTCAATAAGCGATGGAAGACCAAGTTCGGCAACATCGGTCCGTTCCCCGGCTGCGTGCCGGTGGGTGCCGGCGGCACAGTGAGCGGTACAGTCACTGTCAATCCGGGCGGCGCGCCAATCCCGGGCGCGACGGTAAATCTAGGTGTGCGTACGACGACCACGGACGGATCGGGCAATTACTCATTCACTGGTATTTCAGCAGGAACTTACCCGTCGATGGATGCAAGTAAGCCAGGATTCGGATCAGCTTCAGCGCCATCGATCGTCGTCACCGACGGAAATATAACCACACAGAATTTTTCGCTGACCGACGCCCCGGACTCGGCCTGCCTAACTGATACCACGCAGGCTGATTTCCTGACCGGCGTCGGGACGAATGTCGATCTAATAACCAGCCCCGGCAACGTGACGCTCTCAAACGCGCCGGCCATCGACCAGCAGAACACCGCTGGCACTACGACTGGAACTGGCTTTGGAACGCCAGCATGGACTGGCCAGACATTCATTCCGGCGGTTACAGGCCAGCTCGCCAAAGCGGATGTCCAACTCTTCTGTAATGCGTGCGGAGCTACGCCGCCCAACCTGACGCTTTCTGTTCGCAACACGAGTGCTGGTGTGCCTACGGGCGCTGACCTTGCGACCGCGACGATTCCCGGCTCCACGTTTTCAAGCGGGTCGACCGTTCTCTATACGGCGACCTTCGGTTCGCCGGCAACGCTGACTTCCGGAACGCAATACGCGCTGATCTTGCGTCCGGTGTCGGCGCCCGCAGGCTCCGGCTATTTCTGGATTCGTTCTTCGCCGAGTACTTACGCAAATGGTTCGCGAGTACTTTCAGCTGATAGCGGTGCTACCTGGAGTGCTGATACGACCAGAGACTACAACTTCAAAACCTACATGCAGACAGGCTACGCGGCGTCCGGCAATTTAGTTTCTTCGCCAAAAGATTCCAATCCATCGCCAGGCTTCACGCCGATCTGGTCAACGTTTTCATGGAATGGTTCAACACCAGCGAATACTTCACTCAAGTTTCAGATCGCGGGCTCGAACAATGTCAATGGTCCGTTCAACTTCGTCGGGCCGGACGGAACGGCGGCGACTTTCTTTATTACTTCGCCGGTGCAGCTCTCGCCGCAGTTCTATAATTTCCGTTATCTTGAATACAAAGCTTACCTGGCAACAACCAACAGCAATGTCACGCCGACACTGAATGACGCGACGATCTGCTTCAACGACGTCGATTGCAGCAGTACAACTGCGACCATCACGCCAACTCCAGTATCCGTCTGCACTAATTCAACCGGCAACACCGCCTCTGGCCCGGCTGGCATGACGAGCTACGCGTGGGGAATCACCAACGGCACCATAACCTCGGCAACGAACATTCAAACCATCACTTATACGGCGGGCGCCTCGGGCACGGTGACGCTGAGCTTAACCGTCGCCGCTTCGAACGGTTGCATCGCTTCCAATTCCGTTCCGGTGACAATTGATGCGCTGCCGCCGACGCCAACCATCAGCGGCGATACAAACGGAACCGGCACTCAAGATCAAGCATGTCCCGAGCAGCCGCTCACTCTGCATGCGAACGGCGCCACCGGCGCAACCTCTTACCAGTGGTACAAGGATGGAAACCCGATCGCCGGAGAGACGGTTAGCTCGACTATAGCCACCGGCGCCGGCACCTTTTCAGTGAGAGCGATCAACGGCTCCTGCACCACCTCGTCTTCCGCGGTCTACATTGTGCAGAATCCGACACCGCACTCGCCGTTTATAAGCTTCCGCGGTCAATCATCAAGCACAACTTCGTTGGCCATCTGTCAGGGCCAGAGCCAGATCATCGATTCTGATAGCCCGACTGGCATTCAGTGGTACAAAGACGGCGTCGCGATTCCCGGCGCTAACAGCCAAAGCTACGCCGCGACGCAGTCTGGTGTGTACACCGCTCAACTCGACGCACTCGGATGTCACAGCCAA
>DASQYL010000340.1:0-5122 GCA_035639235.1 Pyrinomonadaceae bacterium
TCGAGGCGACGCCGAATCGTTGAAAGCGGGGATGGCCGACGCGCACAAGCAATTTCCAAATACTAAGATCGATGTGCAGCGAGCAATTGATGATGGTGATCTCGTTGCCGTGCACTCGCGTGTTCAGCACGCCCCGGACAAACAACCGATTGCAGTCGTCCATATCTTTCGATTCGAAGGCGAGAAGATTACAGAGTTGTGGGACGTCGGAATGGAAGTACCGAAGAATTCGCCAAACGAGCACGGCGCGTTTTGAGTAGCGCACGTTGTTAACTTGCGAGCGCCGCCGGCTTTACTCCGAACCAAGCTCGTGATTTTGTCAGCGATGGCGGACATTTGAAAATAGCCCAGCGCTTCAGCGCTGGGATCACTGCCAAGGAGATAATGAAGCCGGCGAAGCGGGGTACAGAGCATGGGGCTGATCCAAATTCTGTCGCCCGCTTCGCGGGCTTAATAATTATTTTGCGATCTTACCCAGCCCTAAAGGGCTGGGCTATTTTCAAGCGTCCGCTACGCGGACTTAAGTCTGATCAAATGATAATGCTTTGCACCCTTGCGCAGCACCAACACCTGCCCCTCGATAAAGTCAGAGTTTGAAATCGGCTTGCGCGCATCGTCCGCGCGCAAATTATTTACCGCCACACCGCCACTCTGCACCAAACGCTTCGCTTCGCCTTTCGATGGCGCGAGTCCCGAGACTACCAACGCATCACCAAGCGTGAATCCGTCGGCCTCCAATTTCGATTTCTCAATCTCAATCGATGGCACATCGGCAAAGATGTCAAGAATGTCGTTGACGCCGAGACCGCTGATTTCTTTTCCGAACAAAACTTCCGACGCGCGCACGGCTCTTTCCAATTCCGTTTCGCCGTGAAGCATCGCGGTGACTTCGCGCGCGAGCCGTCTTTGAGCTTCACGCTTTTCCGGCGTGCTCTGAACGCTTTGCTCCAACTCTCGGATTAGATCTTGCGATAGCCACGTGAAGAATTTCAGATAAGTAATCACGTCGCGATCGTCCGTGTTCAGCCAGAATTGATAGAAGCGATAGGGTGAGGTCAGCTTCGCGTCGAGCCAAACCGCGCCGGCTTCGGTTTTGCCGAACTTGACACCGGCTGATGTTGTGACGAGCGGAAATACCAACGCGTGGGCTCGTGCGCCACGCAGACGGCGAATCAAATCGGTGCCGGCGAGTATGTTGCCCCATTGATCGCTGCCGCCCATTTGCAGAGTGCATTTGTAGCGATCGAATAACATGAGGTAGTCGTAAGCTTGTAACAGTGGATAGCTGAATTCGGTGAACGAAATTCCGTCGTCGGATTCCAGCCGCCGGCTGATGGCTTCTTTACCCAGGAGGTTATTGACGGTGAAGTGTTTGCCGACGTCACGCAGGAATTCCATCATCGTGATCGGTCCGAGCCAATCGTAATTGTTGACGATGCGCGCCGGATTTTCTTTGACGTTGAAATCGAGGAAGTGGCTCAGTTGCTCTTTGATCCCAACCAGATTTTCTTCAACTTGTTGCAGCGTTAGCAACTGCCGCTCTTTGGTCTTGCCGCTGGGATCGCCAATCAATCCAGTGCCGCCGCCCGCAATCGCAATCGGAGTGTGACCAAAGCGTTGCAAGCGCGCCAGACCCATGATGGGCAAGAGCGAGCCGACGTGCAGGCTCGCCGCGGATGGATCGAACCCGATGTAGGCCGTTAGCTTTTCCTTCGCGAGAACTTCGCGCAGCTCAGGCGTAGCTTCATAGAGCATGCCGCGCCATTCGAATTCGTCAAATAGGTTCATAAGCATTTAGTTCCCTCTCCCTCTGGGAGAGGGTTAGGGTGAGGGACTTTCGGGTGTAAGTATGCCCTCACCCCAGCCTTCTCCCAAAGGGAGAGGGAGATTAGAACCGTCATCATACCAACGCTCGCCCTTCGGTACCGCTCGCAAGTCTCATAAACCTATCGCCTTGGTGGAAACTGGAGTATAGTTCGCGGCAGGTTACGGGATTTAGCCATCTGCGTCATTACAGAACGTTGTTTCAGCATCGACTCATTGCTGATTAGCTGACTCGCATGGACGTTCTCATCCCCCTCTTGATAGTTCTTTTTCTCCTGCTTGCGATCATTACTGTCTTTGGTCATGGGATGTGGTTGGTGCTGGCGTGGCTCTTTCACGAGCTGTTCGGAAGAAAAGAAACCGCCGCACCTGTCCAGACTCTTTCACTTGGAACTCCTGCGCCGAACCACTGCTTCAATTGCGGCGTCGCGCTGACGGCGCAAATGAAATTCTGCGGAGGGTGCGGCGCGCATCGGCCCACGCCCCAACAAGAAGAACACCTTGAAGAACTCGACACCGCTTTGCGCCAATTGGAGCGTTTGCATCGAGCGGGTGAGTACAAGTTTGATTTCATCAATCTCAAGCACGCGATTGAAAAGGAACGCGACCACATTCTCTTTCCCAACGGCCATACCCGCCAAGCGCCTTCGCCGGTCCGTGCACCAGTTCGACCTATAACGCACGCAGAGGAGGAATCCTCCGAACGTGACGAACCGACGGGACCACCGTTCATCACTCCGGCCACGTTTGAAGACCAACCGCGCGATAAAGGAGCGCCGGAGTTTGGGACATGGGCCAAAGATTCAGATGAAGCTCCGCCGCCGCCCGTTCCAAAACCGCCCCGCAAACCCCTCGCCGACGTGCTCGCCGCGTTCATGGAAGAGAGCAACGTGCGTTGGGGAGAGATCATTGGCGGCCTTTTGATAATCGGATGTTCCACGGCTTTGGTGATCAGTTTGTGGGCGCAAATCTCCCGCGTGCCAGTGATGAAGTTTCTGATCTTCACGACGGTCACGGCGGCGCTGTTCGGCATTGGCTTCTACACCGCACATCATTGGAAATTACCGACAACCAGTCGCGGCATTCTCACGATTGCAACCCTGCTCGTGCCTTTGAACTTTCTCGCGATTGCTGCGGTCTCGACTAATACAACGCCGGGTGTTCTAGTCATCGGCAGCGAAATCATCGCTCCGGTTTTATTTCTCTGTCTGGTTTATTTCGCCGGTCGAACGATTGCTTCGAAGTGGCCGCATCTGTTGGCTGCCGGAGCGCTTGGTTCGTCGGTGGGCCAACTGTTGATCCGCCATTTCGCGGCTGCGGACGTCTCATGGAGTCGTTTGATCCTGCTCGCCGCATTTCCGGCTCTATGTTTTGTCGCCGCGACGAGCTGGATGCTGAGATTGGCATTGGCTGACGACGAGATCGATGAAGTCGAGGCGACTGAAATCTTCACTACGCTCGGCACGCTCACGTTTGCAACCGTGCTGCCGTTCGGACTATTGCTGTACAAAGCTGCGTCGGTGGCCACGACGATGATGCACATCGCGCCGCTCGTAACTTTGGCGGGTAGCCCTCTGCTTACGACCGGCATGTTGTTATGGCGCCGCAGCGCGAAAGACCTTGCCGCGACGCGGACGGCGGGCACGAGCATCGCGATTTTCGGCAGCATCATTGCGCTCGCCGGAATGGTGCTCGCGTGGCCCAATCCCGCGAGTGTTGTTCTGGCAGCGCTCTTCAATTTTGTGCTCTTCACGACGGTCTCTGTCTTTATCGAAGAACCCCGCGCGCATGTGATCGCGGCCGGTTGCCTCACACTCGCTTACCTAATTGCTTTTCATGTCTTCGCCGGTCACGTTGCCTGGCAGAACCTGCGCGTTGTCTCTCTGCTGAGAATCATCGAAAGCGCGAGCACGGGTCAGGCATTGGCGATTCCATTCCTCGGCTTTGTCCTGATTCACGAATGGCTGAGATCGAAAAGGGAAGCCGCCGCGTTTTCTTATCTAATCGCGGCCTGTGGCGTCGCGGTTGTTAGCTTAACTTTCTTGATCGCGTTCGGTGTTGGCATCGCCGGCGATCCATTTCGGATTACGGCGATTGTTTCTCTGTATGCGGCCGGCGCGTTCTGGTTTGCCTGGCGGCGAAGGAACGTCCGCTTTAGCTGGGCCGGCGCGGTTCTATTGTTCGGCGCGTCGGCCCAACCGTGTACCTCGTTGTTTGAATTGCGTTTTGGCTGGCAGGCGGCGTTTTTGTTTTGGGCGCTCGCGTGTGTTAGCGGCGCGATTGTGGCTCGGCGCTTCACCAAACCGGCAACTGCTCAACTCTTCGTGCCGGCGCTGCAATCCAGCGCGATGATCGGCGCAGGATTCACCGCCGTTCTGTTGGCCGCACAACTCGTCCTGTTCGGCTGTGAACCCGCGGCGGTCTTCGGGACGCGAGTGTTCATCTTTGCTGGAGTGGCCTGCGGCTTATTTTATCTGGATGCATATGCGATTTTTTTCTCCGCGCTTCAAGTAGCGTTGGCCCTGAGCGCAGCGCTGTTTACGAAATCGATCCTGCAACATTTCGATTGGTATGCATTTCAGCCAAATGCATGGATAGATCCGCGCGCACTGCAAGTGCAGGGAGTCGTTCTGGCCGTGATTTGCCTGGTGTGGGTCATAGCACGAAGATTCATACGAGGATTGGCCGGTAATCAAATGAGCGCAACCGCGCGATTCAAATAATCCTGAATGCGCGAATCGCTTTCGATCATTTATTGGCGGCAGCATTAGTCTTCGCATTCGCGACAGTCTTGTTGTACGCATCCGCGACCGGAGTTGGTTACGAGTTGACTAACCCGGCGCGCATTTCACCCACTTACGATTTTGCGGGACATTCACACGCGCTGATGTTTGGCGTCGTCAGTTTAATATTGCTGGTCGTACTGCTCGCGGTTATGGTTGGGAATACGCTCGATCGTCGCCACGAGGGATTTGTATTGGGCGCGGTCGTCGTTCTGTGGAGCATCTGTCCATTGGTAGCGGGGCGATTTGAATCTCAGGCTGCGACTGCTTCCGCCGGACGTTGGGCACTGGCGATCTTTCTATTGACGGGCGCGACCTTGTATGCCTTTCGCGAAAGGCTTTGGCCTGGCCGCGTCAACCAACCGGCTCAGTTAACCAACAGTCGAGCATTGCTCTTAGCTCTGACATTGGGCCCGCTTGTGTTGTTGACGTTCGCCGCCACGGTCAACGCGATCATGTACGTGCCGGCGCGCGGTCCGCAATCCGGCATCTTTCATGCGATGAGCGGCGTCATC
>DASQYL010000341.1:0-6631 GCA_035639235.1 Pyrinomonadaceae bacterium
GTCGTATGACTTTGTTGAAGAAGCCGACCTGTTCCTGCGAATCGCTCGCAAGTATTTGTTCGCTTACGTTGATGCGCCGCTGACGATCTATCGCTATCACGAAGGCAATTTCTCTAATAGTTTTGTGAATCAACAGGCGGAAACGTTGCGGTTTCGCGCAGAGTTGTTGAGACAATATCCCGAGATCCGCGAACGCATGCCGCAACTGGAACGCGAATGGAGATTCAATTACCACGCCAGATATTTTCGCTGGTATATGTCCACCAGAAGTTACCTGAGCGCTTTGTCGTCGCTGTTGCTCGTCGGCTGGCAAGGTGTGCAAACGCCACGATACGCCTGCGAAAGACTGAGAGCGTTCCTCAGCCGTCTGTCTGGAAAAACACCGACTGCCGATTGGTTGAATTAGATTAAGGGCGAGCGCTATTAGCAAATGATTGTCTTCCGAAAAATCGCAATAATTATCACGATTGGTCTCTGTGTGGTCCTCATCATGGCCTCGTGGTTCGGACAGTACGCCTTTAAGAGCAACACGTCAGTTTGGTTCGTGCTGTTGCTCGCCGTCGGCATGTGTCTCTGTTTTCGCTACTTGACGGATTTTCGCTTCAATTTGGCGCTGATAATGAGCTTCTTCGTTTGGATGGGACTAATCCTGCGATTGGCGATAATTCAGTTCAAAGGCAATGTCGATGCGTTTGTGCAGTTCGGCGATTTGACCGGCCCAGAGTACAACCGCGCCGCTCTTTATATATGTCTTGCGTGCGGTAGTTCGCTTTTGGGGATTGTGCTCGCGGGCCAGACTGAACGCGAAGAGAACGAGACAACACCCGGCAGATACTCACGAATTTATTTCGGGGTGTTGCTAATTTTGGGCGTTGCCGCGATAGCGCAATTGTTTTACCTCTTTTACCTGACGCCAATTCTCAACATGTTTTCAGTTTATCGCCCGGGAGATTTTCTCGAAAAAGTCCTGGCCTATTTTCGATCTGAATTTTTCGTGCTGTCGCTGTTCGCGTTCGCGATCTGGTTGATTCGGCCTCTGGACCCACAATATCTGCGGCGTTGGAAGGCGCTGCCGATGATCGGCCGGCGGTTACTGCTCGTGATAGTCATCGTGTATCCGTTGACACGTCTGCTCGGCGGCAACCGCGGTTTCTTGTTCGAGGAGTTTCTTCAACTCTCGTTCGCGGCCCTTGCCGTTTACAACTTTGGTGACCTGCGGCTGAAAATCAATGTGGCCAGAGTATTTCTAGTCATAATTGCAGTTGTGATTAGCAGTATGGGCTGGTTTGTGGTCGAAGAGATTCGCAAGGAGGCTTTTTCAGGCAACACTCTGAATTCCGTTAATGTAACAAGCATCATTAACGGCGCCACCGAAAACTACGACTTCTCTTATTTTCTGGCGGTCGCGTCGGCGCGTGTGTATTTACTTGATCCGACTGTATTACCAATTAACGACGAATATTTCACATCGCCGGATGCGTATTTGACCATTGATCAAAGTCTTAAACGAGCTGTAAACCGAATCACTCCCGCCAGTTCGATCAAACCATTTGAAGTAAATCTCGAAGAAAGCGAACTTGCGTATTACCGTCTGTACCACGTTGGCACAGAACAGCAACGCCAATCTTACACGGCCCCAGGTCTGTCGTATCTCACTTTTGGTTGGTGGGGCGGATTGGCGTTCATGTTTGGTCTTTCCTTTGTGGTGACCCGCATCTACAAATACTTTCTGAATTTGAAGAATCGAATCCATTCTGTGATTGCGTGTTCGATTTTGATGTATTTCTATTACGAGTGGTGGCAAACCTTCGGCTTTGACAATTTGGCTTATAAGCTCGTCTGGACCTCGTTGACTCTGTGGTTGATTCTATTTTTGGTAGGCGTGCTGGTCGGCCGGCGAAATCGCACTGCTGATACCGCTGATCAAAAGAAGCCAGAAGTCAGACCCGATGGTTTGATGGCGGTATCCTGATTCCCGAATCGCCCACTGAAATGTCGATGCATCAAGTAGCTAATCAAGTCGCGGCAAACGCAAACGCGATCTCATACGATTCGAGAATCTTCAAAGACTATATCGATACAGCTCCGCATCTGAAACATGCCTCGGTCAAGGCTTTCTACGCGACATTAATCAAGAGACTATTTGCCGCGGCGGAGGCGCAGACCAAAGTTCCCGAAGTATTGGACTTAGGTGCGGGTGAAGGATCGGCCACCCAACTCTTCCTCGAGGCTGGAGCGAAGGTGACGGCCGTAGACATCTCACAAGGACAATTGGAAATTTTGCGCCAGACCTGTGCGCGATTTGGCGACAAATTATCTGTGCGCTGTGAGGACATCAACGATACGCTGCGGACTGAAACCAAAAAGTACGACATCGTGGTTGCAATCTCGTTCCTGCATCACGTGCCCGATGTTATCGACTTAACCAGGAAAGCTCTCACACTGCTTAAACCGAATGGTCAATTCTTCGCCTTTCAAGATCCTTTGCGCTATGACTCCCTGGCCCTTACAACGCGGGCCTTTTCGTTTTGCGCGTTTTATTTCTGGAGAATCTTCAAGGGAGATTTAGTGGCTGGTACTAAGCGCTTTATCAGGCGGCGGCGAGGTATATATGACGATTCCGTTCAGGACAACGCCGAATACCACGTTGTTCGTAATGGAGTCGACCAGGATGCTATCGCGCAGTTCGTTGAAGGAGAAGGCTGGCACTGTGAGATAGTCCGCTACTTCACGACGCAAAATGCTTTCTTCCAGGCGCTGGGCGCGGGGCTGGGCATGAAAAACACCTTCGCCGTAATCGTCAGGAAATGAAATCGGCGGTGCTGACATCGCAGCAGGTAACAGCATCCTGGAAGTTTGCCCTTCGCTCAGACTCATCAAGCTTCCGCAGATGAAGATTACAATCGTCGCCCCCGTGCATATCTATGACGATGTGCGGGTTTTCCAAAAGGAAGCAAAGACCCTCGCGGCAAACGGTCATCGAGTATCGTTGATAGCGCGAATCGCGGAGCCGCAGTTTCAAGGCGACATACAGATCATTCCCGCTCCCACTGCGGCCAGCCGCATCAAACGCTTTCTTTTGTTATTTCGCGTCTTCCGCATCGCCTTGACCCAGCGCGCGGACGTCTATCATTTGCACAATCCCGACACCATTCCAATCGTTTTTGGATTAAAGCTTCTGAGGAAGCGAGTGATTTATGACACGCATGAGAATTTTCGCGACTTCATCCTCATTAAGCACTGGATTCCGCGACCGTTGCGTTTGTTGTTCGCGTTGATGGTGAGTGGCCTGGAAGCCGTCGCCGGGCGCGTTGCTGATCGATCGATAGCCACCGAAGCTGCGGTCGTCAAGCGTCTTGGTCGAAACGCAGTGTTGATTGAAAATCCGCCCGTGACTGAAAGTGTCGCCGCCGAACGTGCTTGCCCGTGTGCGCGTGAAGTCGGCGGCGAGCTGCGGTTGATCTACGTGGGCACAATCAGCCGCGCTCGCGGCCTCGACCTGATGATCGATGCGTTGGAAGTCGTCAACCGACAGCAACCGTGTCGTCTATGGCTGATTGGCGGCGGTGCTGATAAAGAGATCGACGAGGCAAGACAACGGCCGGGCTGGAAATGGGTTGACTATCTGGGCATGTTGCCCCAGGCGCAGGCTTTTGCCTACATGATGAAGTCAGAAATTGGCCTGGTTACGTTTCTCAACGTCGGTGGACATGCTCACCTCAGTCCCAACAAACTCTACGAATATATGCTGTTTGGAATTCCATTTGTTGCCAGCGATTTCGCTGCCTGGCGTCGTCACATGCCATCGCTAGAGGCCGGGCTCTTTGCGGACCCATCGTCGATTGATGATGTGGCCGAGAAAATCATATGGCTGGCGCAACATCCGGAGGCTGGTGAGAGAATGGCGGCACAGGGCAAACAATTCGTCATGCAGAAATATAATTGGGAGCTGGAAAGCCGGAAGCTTCTCGACATCTATCAGACATTTGAAGATCAAGCCCTCACGCATGCGTAGAATGCAAAATCATACCGCCTTATGAAGGTCTGGATAGTAAGAGCATACGAACCGTTTCCCACTATTGACGGCACTGGTCGGTATCTAAGGTACGGCATGCTGGCCAAAGCTCTTACCGAACGCGGGCACGAAGTTTTTTGGTGGACTTCGAATTTTGATCATGTCAGGAAGAAAAGCCGTCGTATTGATGCACCGGTCACGACGGAGATATGGCCCGGCCTTTCAGTGCGGCTCTTGCCGGCGAGCGAGTATCAAAAAAATATCTCGCTTAAACGTGTGCGACATAACCGCTCTCTGGCGCGTGCCTTCAAACAAGAAGTAAGTCGCGCTACCGAGCTTCCCGATGTGATTCTCGCTTGCATTCCCACGCTCGAGCTGGCCGAACAAGCAGTCGTTTTCGCCAGTAAAAAAGGAATACCTGTAATTGTCGACGTCGAAGATGAGTGGCCTGAACTTTATCTTCACGCTTTCCCGGGAGCGGTCCGCGGTTTGGGCCGTATGCTGCTGACGCTCGAGTTTCGACGCCTTAAACGCACCCTTCAATCAGCGACAGCGATCTTTGCGTGTTCGAACACTTACCTCCAGTGGGCGCTTGGGTATGCGGGACGATCGCAGCACGCAAACGATAAGGTATTTGTGCTTGGTTACGTCAGACCCGAAGATGATTCCAATCATGGCTCTGAGAAACTGCAAACAAGAATGGAGCATGACTGGGGCATTCGCTCTGATTATTTTGTGGCGACCTTCCTGGGACAGTTCGGGGCTTCCTATGACTTGGAAACCGTGGTAGAAGCGGCGCGTCGGCTAAATAACGACAGTTCGGATCACATTCATTTTGTCCTGGCGGGAAACGGTGACAAGTATGCTCAGTTGCGGGAACTTGCCAGAGGCCTCGATAATGTGTCGTTCACGGGTTGGCTGGATCATGCGGCTATGGCTGCACTTTTGCGCTCGTCCTCGGTAGGTTTGGCGGCATACACCAATCAGGCATTACAGTCGTTGCCTTACAAACCTTTCGAATATATGGCTGCCGGTTTGCCCATCGTTTCGTCGCTTAAGGGCGAATTTGCCGCGCTGCTCAAAGAGGAAGCGATTGGAGCTCAATATCGCGCCGGTGATCCTGTTTCATTAGCTGATTGCCTGCGACGGTTCTCTGAACAACCGGTTCTTCGAAAGGAAATGGGCCAGCGAGCTTTGGAACTGTTCGAACGGCGCTTTAGCGCGGATGTGGTTTACCCGATGTTCGTTGACCAGCTCATGCAGATTGCTGACGGGAGATTGTTATGAAGTACGATCGACCGGACATCTTCACGAGAGTGTATTGCAAAAATGAATAGCAGCGTGGTCTATACCCCGTCGCGATTAGCTGTCGCCGGCAAAGCTTTTTTTGCGTGGCTCGATAAGCTATTTCCGACACTCGTAGTTAAGAGGCTCTTCGAAGTTAGCTTCGGCCTTTATCGCGTCATCATCCGGATTGCATATCTTCGTCACTGGCTGCGCGCGTTACTCAGCGGTGATCGAGACGAGAGGATTAAAGCAGCGACGGTTTTCAAAGTAATGCCTTACAGCCTGGTCGGCTGGCGCGGCTTAGAGGCAACCTACGATGCCGTAACCGCGACACAGAAGGCCGGTCTGCCGGGCGCGATTGTCGAATGCGGAGTTGCCAGAGGCGGCAGTGCAGCGCTGATGGCGCTCGTCGAAAAGCGCAGTGCGAGTCAACGGAAATTATGGTTGTTCGATTCGTACGAGGGCTTACCCGATCCAACGGTCGAAGATATCCGTGACAATGCAACCGGCAAACACGTGCGACCGCTACCCAAAGGATCTTGTTTAGGAACCTTTGATGAAGTTGCGAAACTGCTGTTCGATACGCTGCACCTGGATCGTAGCTACATCGCGATGATCAAAGGCTGGTTCGAAAATACGCTACCGGCTACCCGAGCCTCAATCGGAGCTATTGCGGTGCTGCGAATAGACGCTGACTGGTACGAGTCGGTCAAGTGTTGTTTGGAGAATCTGTATGATCAGGTGCTGCCCGGAGGCTATGTAATCATCGATGATTACGGCTCTTGTTTTGGAGCGCAGAAAGCTGTGGACGAATTCTTATCGCAGCATGAGATCGCCGTCAATCTATTTGCCGACGGGCGGGGCGGTTGTCATTTTGTAAAACCGTCCTGATGCTCTTCAAGCTCCTCGCGGCTCATGGTCACCAGACTCTTTGACATCATCGTTTCTCTCTTAGGACTCATCTTTCTGGCTCCTGTCTTGATAATGATCGCCGTAGCGGTAAAGCTCGATTCGCGAGGGCCAGTGTTTTATCGAGGTAAGCGAACCGGGCGCGACGGGGTGCCGTTTAGAATCTTCAAATTTCGCACGATGATCCTCGATGCCGATCAGATGGGCGGTTCCTCGACCGCCGCCAGGGACTTTAGAGTTACGCGGGTCGGCCATTTTCTTAGACGGTACAAACTCGACGAGTTGCCGCAGCTCCTGAATGTGCTAAAAGGTGAGATGAGCATTGTGGGGCCGCGGCCGGAACTGGAAGAGCATACCAGCGTCTACACAGAAGAAGAGCGCGTTGCCTTGACCGTGCGGCCGGGCATCACAGACTACGCA
>DASQYL010000342.1:0-13039 GCA_035639235.1 Pyrinomonadaceae bacterium
AGGCGATCGATCGTTATCACGACGCTATCGCGATCAAAACTGATTACGCTGAAGCTTACAACAACCTCGGCGACGCTTATCGAAAGTCAAATAAGGATGCCGACGCTATCGACGCGTACAAGCACGCCGTCGCGATCAAACCAGACATGCTGGACGCGTACAGTGACCTCTCGATGATGTATGACGAACTGGGCCGTTATGCGGAAGCGGTCGACGTCTACAGACAAGTGATCAGATTGAAGCCCGACGATGCCGAAGCGAACAACAACATGGGCTACGCGCTCGGCAAAAGCAAACGTTGGCCCGAAGCGGTCGTGGCTTTCAAGCGCGCGATTGAATTGAAGCCCGACTACGCTGACGCGTACAGCAATCTCGGATGGGCTTATAACAATCTCGGCAGTTTTACATCCGCCCTCGAGCCGCTTAAGAAAGCGATCGACTTGAAGCCGTCATTGCCCGAAGGTCATTTCAATATTGGCATCACCTACTCACGTCTCGCGCTAAACTCTGCCGGGTCCGAATACAAACAGCAGGCGCTCACGGAATTTCAGCAGACGATCAAGTTGAAGTCTGACTGGCCCGCTGCCCAAAACAATCTCGGTTATGCGTACGGCAACCTGGGAAAATGGAAAGAGGCTATCGCGGCGCACAGTGAAGCGGTGCGGTTGAAACCTGATTACGCGGGCGCTTTATATAACCTGGGCATCGACTATTTGATGAACGGAGATAAGAAGAAGGCCGCGGAGCAATACGAGAAGCTCAAGCCGATCAGTCTCAATAACGCCAACGCACTCTATTTTCAGATTTATAAGAAACCGCCGCCGAAATAAGACGTGGTGGTTGCAAAATGGATTGCGGCTTTGCCGCTCTCCAGTGCGGTAAGGCTTGCCTCACCGAAAACGATATCCAAAGAGTTTTCTGAGGCTACGCCTCAGCCTCTCCATTTAATCTCACGAATATCGACGAGTAGCGGTTCCTCATCGATAGGATTCCGATTCCAAATTCTCGCACTCGAATAAAAATAATGTTCTGGTCGGCCAGCCAATTCCAATCTCACGGGATTTTGATGTGTGTAGTGAACGCGTTGCATAAACATACCTTCACTCGTAAGTAGGCGGACGTTGGTATGATGGTCCCACAACGAATACTCATGCCCGCGAGCAGATGATTCCCGTCGTAATTTCTTTAGCGAACTCTCATACGCATGGACTTTCAAATGGTCGATGATTCGTCGACTGATAATGCCGTTAATAAAGCGAAGAACGACGGCAGTCTTTTTCTTACTATCAGTTATAACGTGTAGATGGTCCGGCATTATGACGTAAGCGAGAATCAGAAACTTCCCTGAAGCCCGCGCTTCGTCAAGTGCGGTGCATGCTATTGCTTTCAATGAATCGCTGCGGAATATAGGAAGGCGGTCTCTTGCGACTGAAGTGAGATAGTAAGCTGGGGAATTGGGAGAGATGTAATCCATGAATTGCACGAGGCGTAGCCTCGCGCGAAGATTAATTAGATTCGCAACGGTAAGGCAAGCCTTACCGCACTGGAAGCGGCAAGCCGCTACTATTTTCGAGGACGTTCCTCACAAAATATCCTGCGCCCTTAACGAGATCAGCGTCCCGATCACCAGCGCGAAGAACATCACTATCAGCACCGACGGATCGAGCAGAATATTTCCCCAGGGATGCAGGAAATTAATATAGGAACTCAGGTCTTCTGGAATCTTTTCGGCCTCGGGTACCTTGGGCGCTTCACCTAACTTCGGTGCGTCGGGGCGCTTGAGATTCGGATTGTAAGGAGCTTGCTCGAGGTAAGACTTCATCTTGTCCTCGTAATCCTTCATCTTGTCTTCGGCGTCCTTCTTGTAATTGTTAATGTCGCCGCGCGCGTTGTCGATATTCTCTTTGTTCACGTCTTCGACATGTTTGTACAAGCCCTCGCCTTTGTTCTTGCCTTCGGAATTCGAGCCTTCCTTCTCGAGCGTATCCAGCGCCAGCGAATTAAAGTCAGAGCCGGAGAACTGCTTGATGCCATCGAAGGCCCAGGTCGCCGGAATCACGGTGCTGATGACGCGCGCCGTGCCCTGAGGTACGCCGACTAATCCGCAAAAGAGAATTTGCGGAATCAGAATCAAAGGCACCATGCTGGTGGCCATTTCGGAAGTCTTGACAATCGCTGAAATGAAAAGGCCGAGCGCGATTCCCACCATGGCGGTGATGAGTACGATTGCCAGTTGCGGAATGGCCCAGCCCGGCACGGCCATCAATCCGGTGTAATGAAAGAACTTCAACGAAGCGTAGAGCGCGACACACTGTAACGACACGATGACGGCGAGCACGAACAGTTTCGATCCGACGTAAGGCAACAAACGCAGATTGACCATGCGTTCGCGCGTATAGACTGCGCGCTCGCGGATGATCTCGCGCGAAGCCACCGAGGTCCCGAACCAAATTGCCACCAGCGCCAGCACAAAGTAAGGAAAGTCGCGCGGCGATTTGTCAGGAACGACGAGATAAGTAAGGAACGCAATGATGGGCGCCTGTCCGAAGAGGATCAGCAGATTAAATTTGTCGCGCGTTAGCACTTCAAGATAACGCCGCGTGAGTGTGGCCCACTGCCGCAGTGTATCGACGATGCCCATGCGCCGCTTTGGCGGCGCGGCGGCGCGGCCGTCGCGCGGCAAGACGCTGAGCGGATCGACGACATTCCGGCGATACTGCTCGGTCGTCTGAAATTTCTGCTTCCAATCTTCCGCAACGTGTTCTGAAATTTGTTCGCGCTGTTGTTTGTACGCAGCCTTCTGCCCCTTCGTCGCATTCCCCGGCAATGGCGGCAGCGAAGCGAGTTGCTGTTCGATGGGCGCTTCCAGCTTGTCGTATAGATCTTTGAAGCTCTCCGCGTTGACATGCGCCAGGGCTTCCTGCGGCGCGCCGTAGAACACGAGCTTCCCGCGCATCAACACCACGATTTTGTCGAAAAGCTTCACGTTCTCCATCGCGTGCGTGGTGAGAATCACCGTGCGTCCGCTCTCAGCAATTTGCCGGAAGAGCTTCATGATCTTTTCTTCCGTAGCTGGATCAAGACCCGAAGTCGGCTCGTCAAGAAAAATGATCGAAGGTTTCGTGATTAGTTCGACCGCGATCGAGACGCGTTTGCGTTGTCCGCCGGACAATTGTGAGATCGCGACGTCGCGCCGCTCCGACAATCCCGTCACGTCCATGACTTCATTCACAATTTGATCGATTTCTCGACGCGACACGTCGCGTGAAAGTCGCAGCCGCGCGACATAATAAAGCGTGCGATAAACCGTCAGCTCGCGATGAATAATGTCATCCTGCGGCACATAACCAATCGACTGTTTGAGCGAATCGAGATGTAGATAAAGATCGAGATTGTTGATAAGGACGTAGCCGCTGGTCGCCGGGCGCATGCCGTTGAGCGAATCCATGAGCGTCGACTTCCCTGCCCCCGATGGCCCAAGCAAACCCACGAACTCGTTCGGTTGAATCGTCAGCCCAACGTCGTCGAGCAATTTGATCGTGCCGCCGCCCGATCGGTTCTTGACGACCTTGGCGATGTTGATGCAATCGATGCGCGTCTTCGATCGGGTGTCGTAAACTGCGACGCCCTGCGCCGCGTCGGCTTGTAAGACGAAGGGACCGATTTGAATGACATCCGAAAGCTGCACGTTGCGACGGCCGCTGATGCGCTCGCCGTTGACGTAAACGCCGTTCGTCGATCCGGTGTCTTCGACCGCGACGTTTCCATTCGTGCGCACAAAGCGCGCGTGGCGATTGGAAATTTGCAGTCCGTCGAGTCGCACGTCGCTCTCGGGCGCGCGACCGACCGAGAGTTGCGGCCGGTTATCGAACGGCAGCCGTAACAGCAATTGTGGTTGAGTGCCGGCGGACGGCTTGGTCGCCTGCAAAGATCCCGAAGTCGAAACGATCGTCTGGCGCTGGGCCATCGCAGCTATCTGACCGAACGCCGGTGGCATCGCCTGCTGACTGGGCGTCGGCGCGCCGGTTTGAATCACACGATGCACTGGCGGCGGATGCGCAGGATCAGCCAGACGCAGTCGTGGACCACCGGCGCCAAGCTGAATTTGATCGCCATCGAACAAGCGAACGGCTTCGGTGATGCGCTGGCCGTTAATCAGCGTGCCGTTGAAACTTTTGAGATCGATGATCGCGTACTGGCCGCCATCGATTCTGATCTCTGCATGCCGCCGCGAGACGACCGCAGCGTCTGCATCGATCACGACTTCGCCTTCAGGATCGCGTCCCAGCCGCGTGACTTCTTTCGTTAAAGCGATTCGTTTGGTTTGACCGGCGCGGGATTCTTCGAGATCGAGACGCGCTTTCGGCGATCCAGATTGACCGCTTTGTGAGGGAGTACCCTGGTTCGAGGCCGCGGGCGAGGCGCTCGCGCTCCCAGCCTTGAAGTTCGCGAGACTCGCGTCATGGACCGTCTCCACGCGGCTGTCGCTGCGCATAGTTACGTCATCGTCATCAGCCGGCGATTGTTCAATGCTGACGACGCGCAGGATCGGTCCGCCGGCGCCAAGCTGTACCCGCGCACCCACGCGTACTTCGGTTGGTCCGGCGATGCGTTCGCCATTTACGAGAGTGCCAAACCGGGAGCCGGCGTCCTCGACGGTGCAACGGCCGGCGCCGAGACGGAACTCAGCGTGTTTGCGCGAGACCATCGGCCACTGCTCCTGCGAAACGAAATAATGACAGACCGCCGGGTCGCGGCCGACGAACACCACGTCGGCGGTTAACGCGTGCTCGCCATACAATTGGCCCTGTCGATCTTCAGCGAGAACTAATTTCATAGGAGTAGCGCAAGCTGTTAGCTTGCGTTAGTTAGAGAAGAAAAGGACAGTCGCAAGTTAACAACTTGCGCTACTTTCCAAACCGAAAAGACGCCAGCATCATCGGGAGTTCACCCTTCACTCCGACGTCGTTGACCGACTTCAACTCAGGCGCGAGCGAAGTTGCCAGCATCAACAGCGTTACTCCATTCCTGCTGCCATCGACAGGCGGCACAAAAACGCTGACGCCCCAGATCTTGAACTGTCCTTTGTCAGTAAGTTGAGACTGTCCTTCAAACCGAAACTCGTAGGCATTGTATGGCCCAACCTTGGTTTCACCCTCGGATACTTTTTGATACTTGTCGATCGATTTCTCAAATTTCGAACTTAGACTTTGAGCCAATCGAGGAAAAGCCGTGCGGTCCGCATCAGCCGAGCCACCTGATTCATACCAGCCGACGGCAAAATTCTCCTGAGTATAGTTTGGCGGCAGACGCCGCTCGACCTGAACGAAGTTGGTCGCGTTTGATGTGCCAGCCGTCGGATCCTTCTGCCAACTGTTCGGATAATAAAACGAGAAATCGACGTAATGCTCCGCTAACTTTCCGGTAAGCTTCGCATTCGAGTTCACAAACTCGACGGCGTCCGCCGGAGGCGAATATGGCGGCACTTCGACTTTCGGAGACTCAGGTTTGGTGTCGCGAATCTCGGGCGTGGTGACGACGAGTGGTGTCGGTTCAGGTCGTCGCGGCTCTTCCAAGACAGCGACGCGACGCTTCTCCAACATCGGTCGCACTACGAAGAAGTAACCAGCAACTGCTCCGCCCGCGCCCAGCAGCAAGAGCACAAATAGAATTCCGAAAATCAATGGCAGCTTCGATCTTTTCTTGGGCGGCGCGGGCGCAGCTTGCGGTGTGGCCGCGGCAGCAGAAGTCTGCGGCGGCGGAGGAGAAATTATGACTGCCGGAGATGTCTCCGCAGGTATTGCCGAGTTCGTCATCTGGGCCGAAGCAATATTGGCAGTCGCAGATGATGGCGCGGGGGGAGAGACCGGCGCGGGTGGCGCAGAGACCGGCGGCGTTGGCGTCACAGTCGGCGGACTTGGCAATATTTCATTCGGTGGCGACGCCGCGCTGTGCGGTGGAGGCGGTGGCGCACTCGAGGTTGAAATTGTTGTCTTGTACGGATCGATTGGAGAAGGCACGGGCTCCGACGGCGCAGGCTGACTCGGCTGTGACGGCGGCGCCGATTTTTCCTGTGGAGTCGAAACCGTGGTCTTATATGGATCGAAAGCCTCGCTCGCCGTCGGCGGCAGTTCGCGCGAGATGAATTTGGTTACCTCATCGTCGAGCTGCGCAGAATCGATCCGCACAGTTTCGTCCTGGCGGCCCGCCTCGTTCGCACCCACGAGCGCAGTGCCGTCTTTGGTGCAGAACTTCTGCTTATCGTTCGCGTAGGTGCGACTACACTTTGGACATTGCCTCATTTGAATTTTTCTCGCGTGTCAGGAAGTCGCCTTGGCGCGCGCCCCGGCGAGCTTCGTTTGCAGTGACGCGTTATTCGGATCGAGTTGCAACCCACGCGTGTACGCGCGGACTGCATCCCTGGCGCGTCCGGCTTTCATGTACCCGTCGCCGATACCGGCAAAGCCAAATGTGCCCGCCAGGTCTTTGCGCTCTGCGTCAGAGGCAAGGTCCACTGCTTGATCGTAGGTGCGAAACGCGTCGTCATAACGATCGAGCGCGAGATAACAGCGCCCCAGGATCGAGCGGGCGGCGAACAGTTTCGGGCTGGCGGCGATTGCTTGCTTCAAAACCGGCTCGGCCTCTGCGTACTTGCCGCTGGCCGACAGAAAACGTCCCATCAGAAACAGCGCACCTGGATTACCCGGGTCCATCGCCAACGCTTTGCGCAACACGGGTTCGGAATCTGTGTAGCCACCCTCGGCCTGCATGTTTTGCGCAATCGTCACCAGCGTCGGCGCGTCCTTCGCTTGCGCGATCGCTTTGTCATAAATTGGCTGCGCTTCGCTGTCGCGGTGCTGCCGCTTCAATAAACGCGCGAGATGCACTTGCGCGATTAGTAGATTCGGATCCAGTTCTACCGCGTGACGAAACTTTGCTTCCGTGTCCTGATTCACAATGCCGCGCGCCACCATCGCCGCGCCCAATCTATCGAAAGCCATGGCGTTGGTTGGCTGCAATTGCGTGGCGCGGGTCGCATAGTACTCGGCATCCGACAAGCGCTTGGCATTCGGAGCGCCGCTGCGCGGTTGGACCAGCACATAACTGAACGCCGTCAACACGTCCGGATTGTTCGCGGCAAATTGATAAGCCTTGCGGTAGGCGTCTTCCGCATCGTCCCATCTTTGCTGATCCAAAAACAGATTGCCGAGTCCATAAAAAGCCCGCGCATCTGTCGGCTTTAATTTGATCGCTTCGCGATATGCGGTTTCGGCCGCCGAGAATTTGCGATCGTCACGCGCGTCGTTGCCGTCAGAAAGGTGGTCCTGATATTTCTCTTCCATCTCGGCGGCAGTCATGGTTGGACGTGGCGGTCTTTTCGGACCGGAACTGCGTTTGGCTTCAGGATTCTTGGGGCGAAATATTCCCGCGCCGCCGACGAGGTCGCCGCCGGTTTCCTGCGCGTGCGCCAGCGCACCCGTAACGATCAGGCAAAAGCAAATGGACGCCAGCCGGGGGATGCGCGCATTACTTTGTTCGAACATCTGTTCCTCCGTTTATTACTCAGTCGAAACCTTGCTGGGGGTCGAACGATTCAGACGGCTACGACTTGCGGGGTGATTTTGGGGAAAGCAATGTAGGAAAGCAAGTCTCTTTGATCGATCTCTCCTGCTCCCCTTGGGAGAAGGCTGGGATGAGGGCCTCTCGCGCTATTCAAGTAAATAAATCTGGCGAGAGATGAATTCGCGCGCGAGAATTCATCTCCCGCCAAATAAAATTAAAGAACCAGCCGCGACTCAGGCCCTCACCCTACCCTCTCCCGGTAGGAGAGGGAATGATTACTGGCTCGTTTTGACCAAACGAAACCCAAGCACGGGATTTTTGTAATTAGGCGCGAACCAATCGCGATTCGTAGCGCTAATCTTATTCGAAGGGCTGCTGTAACCACCGCCTCGCGCTACCATCCAATCTTGATATTGGGCCGGAAGCTGTAGAGTGTTGCCCTTATAGACCGAGGCCTTCGACGAGGTCCATTCCCAAACGTTGCCCATCAAATCCAACACGCCCCAACGGTTCGCGCCTTGAGGATAGGTGCCGACGGGTTGTTCTCTGCCGACGCCGGCTTCGAGAGTCGCGGCGTGGCCCGCCGCCCAGGTGTTGCCCCACGGATAGAGATTGTCTTTGTCGCCGTTGCGCGCGGCGTATTCCCATTCTTCTTCAGTCGGCAAACGATAAGTTACGCCGTCGCGCTTCGATCGCCATTCGGCGAAAGCTAGCGCATCTTCGTAAGAAACGTTTGACACTGGCAACAGTTCCTGGCCCACGGGTGCCTTGACGCTGCCCCATTGTTCGGGCGGCGCATGATTTGTCTGCTTCACAAACTGCGCATACTCGGCGTTGGTGACTTCAGTCTTATCCATCGCGAAGTTATTAACGGTGACCTGATGCGCGGGACTTTCAGTCGGCAAAGAATCGTTGCGGCCCATCTGAAAGGTACCGCCTTCGATCTCAATTAGGTCAGGTTTGATTGTGACTTCTTCTGGCGGCGTTATCGTCTTCGACGGGCCGGCCGGAGTAACGTGACGAGATTTATAAAAGAAGAAACCGCCGACTCCGCCGCCGATGAGCACAACCAGTAAGGCTATCATCAGGATCGGCATGACCGCGGATTTTTTCGGCGGCGCCATGCTGACATCCATGCGTGGGAATGGTTGCGCTGCCGTTCCGGCCAGGCTACTGCCCGCGGTGATCGCGCCTGGCTGCTGAATGTGCGTCACTTCCCCGTCGACCGGACCAGTCGCGCCGGGCTTAGGCGACATGGTCGAAGCGAGCTGCGTCAGTTTCTCTTCGAGGACCTTTGTTTGGGCGGCGACGATCTCTTCGAGGTGCTTACGTTCCTTCTCCTTCGCAACTTCTTCTGCCTTGCGCTTCTCTTCTTCCGCTTTAAGCCGCGCGGCTTCTTCCTGTTCAATGCGCTGCCGCGCCGCAGCCTCGCGCGCCAATTCGCGTTGCGCGAAAAGCGTCTTGTGCTCTTCTTCTTCGAGCGCTGCCGCGCTGATTGTTCCAGCCAAAGGATCGAAAGCAGTCGTTGATCCCGTCGGCGGAAATGTGTCCGGCGGCGGCGGACTAACGATTGTCTTTGAAGGATCGATTGGGTGGACGTCTGCGGTGCGTCGCAGTTGCGCGCTGGCGGCCGACATCGCTTCGCGCAACTCGCGTGAAAACTCATCAGCCGAGGTCGTGCGATCGTTTGGCTCTTTCTCCAGCGCGTGCAGCACAACATTTTCGATCTGCACGGGAATGTCGAAGCCCTTCGACTGAAACGGCGGCACGTCTGACGTGAGATGCTTCTTCATGATCGAAGGAATCGAACTACCTTTGAAAGGCACTTCGCCGCAAAGCATCTGGTAAAGCATCACGCCCAGGCTGTAAACGTCGGCGCGCGCGTCGGGCGGTTCGTCCGACCACTGCTCCGGCGCCATATAAAAAGGAGAGCCCATCAATCCGGTTGTCTGGGCGGCAATGAACGATCCCAACAACTCGCCCGACTTAATCTTCGCCAAACCAAAGTCGAGAATCTTCACACCCTCACTGATCGGAATGTCGTCGCAGATCATCACATTGAGCGGCTTGAGATCGCGATGCACTATTCCCTGTCGGTGCGCCGCCGCAATGCCGGCACAAATTGCTTGCATCAATTCGAACGCACGCAAAGGCGGCATGGCGCCTTCCTCAGCCATGATGTCCTGCAGAGATTTTCCCTGCACGAACTCCATCACGAGAAACGGCATCGTGCCGCGCACCACGCCGAAGTCCGTTACCGCGATGATGTTCTGATGACGAATGGCCGCCGCGGCCAGAGCTTCCTGGCGAAAGCGCGTGACGAGATTTGGATCGTTGCCGACGAGATCGGGAAGAATGACTTTGATGGCGTGCGCGGTTTTCAGGAAGATGTGACGCGCCTTAAAGACGACGCCCATGCCGCCCTGGCCCAGCCGCTTCTCGAGCTGATAGCGACCGTCAAGGATCGGCTCGCCGCTAATCGACGAAGTCGTCGCGGCGCCGTCATCCGGACAATGCAGTATGTCATCGGGGAAACAACTGCGGCAGCTTGGGCATTCTCTCATTCGCTCTAAATCTCGGGGGGATCCCGAACGAGTTTCAGTTCATCGCCGATTCTAGCGGGTGCATCGCGAGCAAGCAAGAAGGTAAAGGTATTTGGTAGAGTGCCGTTAGTACGTTGCCAATCAGCAGTCAGATTTTTCGACGTTTGCGGCGAGTGAATTAAGCCGTGGCTCTTTAAGCCACGGAAACCTGGCTCCGGTCCAACGATTTGTTCGGCCGCATTCCTATTTGCCAGTGTTCACGAAGGCGATGCAGTCCCCCTGGTTCTTGAATTGCGGGAAATTTCTCCAGCCATCGTTCTTGCATTCATCTTTCGTGGTTGGGACTACAGTTGGGTGCCAAAGCACAGCATGCACTTCGCCAGGAGGGGTGAGACTGTAGCCAACTATTTGACCGACGCATTTATGGAAGATGGCTCGGCGTTGCTACGGCCGCGCATGCCAAGATCAACGATTCCGCCAAGCCGCGTCCAAGAAAATGCGTGGGGAGGCCCAACCGGACTCGTCGGCGCGATACCAATAACTTGATCGTTGTCGTTTATAGCAACGGATTGCCGCCCAGGCCATTCCGAGTTTACCGGTGTCTATCATGACCGAGTTCGGTGTCTGGAAGAACGCGTCATAGGCACCAGTGCTTTTTTGAGCAACACCGACGACATGCCCATTTCCATCGGCTGCAGAGTTACTTTCGCAGGAGGCAAACGTACCAAGTTAAGAAATAATGCCACTTTGCAAGTTCAAAAGGGGCGTTAAGGGATAGGCGGTACATGGCATCAGGGATACAGGATTCAACGATCCGAATGTCTGATGAGCTAAACGTCGTTTTTGCGAAGTCGAGCGGTCTTCCTTCGTCCGTTATAGCGCATCTAAGAGAGGTGATAACGACCATGACAAAGCAGCCTCTGAAAATCTCGATCCCAATCATGTTAGCCGCTTTTATGCTCGGTCTTTCCAGCATGGCTTTGAGCGTTAGAAACAATGCCGACACTACGACCTCGCAACCTCTTCCCCAGCAGCTTACCGACAAGGGGGAGAACAGCGAATGGGCACAGTGTGAATCCTACTGTGATCCTTACAAGCCCGGTACTTCAATCGCCGAGATTCGGTGGAAGGTGGCTGACCAAGCGCTGGGAGTTGCTGAAATCAAGGATCGCACTGCCCAGGAAGTCATCGAGGTCTCAGTTTACAAAGATGGTTTCGAGCGCGGTCTCTATGCCAACATCACGCCAACCGAAGGCCGTCACCAATTCTCGTTGGTTGGCAGTCAGCCCGCACATAAGGAGTTGCCGGGACTCAATCGATTGGTTCTAGTCGGTATGACGACGTCAGGATCCCCGACAAACGGTTTTCGCATGTTGGCTGACGATCCGGCCGGTGGTGGTGGTCAATGGGCGGTTGCCAAAGTCGAAGGGCTCGAAGCCGGGCTCCTCTATTTCTGGCGAGTTCAATCGAAGAATGCAAACTTGAGCACATCAGGACCCAGGGTTGTTAGCTGTCAAGCCGCAACGTGTCCTGTGGATTCCATGCGCCGCCCAGTTTCGCGGCGGCGCAGATAATTGTGGCCTCACCGTTTGGTCGCTTAATTTTCTTCGCTAATCAAATCGGTCTTCAAAACCGTGGAGGTGAAATCATGAGAGCTGCACTCTTGCGATTTTTGTTTATGCAAGGATCTCGAAAGTTCATGGTTGGCTTAATGCTTGTGATGACCTTTAGTACCAGTCTTTTCGTAAGAGCTCAGGTCACGACTACTGAGATCAATCCCAATCAATCAACTTTAGATGCTTCGGATCCCGATGGTGCCTCCGGTGGCAGAGTAAACGGCCTGGCAATCGATCCCCAGAACGACAACGTCCTTTACGCGGCAAGTGAATGGGGAGGAATTTTTAAGAGTATCGATGCGGGCCGCACCTGGATTCGGCTTGATAATCATCTGCCGACTGCGACGTGGGACGTGGAAGTCAGCCCTGCGGATTCGAATCTTGTCATCGCTACTTCGTTCTATGATGGTCGCGTGCATAGTCTCGCCGGCATTAATGTAAGCGCCAACGGCGGAGTGACCTGGACCCATCCGGCGACGTCGATGCCGCCGCTCGGTTTTTGCAAGGTGGCGGCACGCCGCGACGAGTTCTCGGCTTATGGCATCAGCTTTGATCCTGCGAATCCGCGGAATATTTACGTCGGTACCAGTTGCGGGTTGGCGATTAGCAACGATAGCGGGACCACTTGGCAATATGTCGATCCGACGGCTGCGGATGGAGCCGACGACATTTGGGATGTCGTAGTTCATCATGGTGGCATAATCGATCTCTGCGGCAATGACGGGCATCGGCGATCGACCAACGGCGGAACCAATTTCACCACGGCAACCGTGGGAGGGATTCCTTTGCCGGCAGGTCGTTGTTCGATTGCCGCGTCCCCGGATGAGTCTTACGTTCTCTTTGCCGTGGCGGGAGGAAGTATCTTTGAGACTGACAACGGCGGAGGCACATGGAATACCAGATTCGTAAACCCGGCTTCTCAGGGTCGCATACCATTCGTGGTTACCAACCAGCGTTCGGGCCGCGCTTTTGATCTTTGGTTTGGAGATGTAAGTCTTTTTCGGGCTGGCTGCACAACGCCCGCAGTTCCAGCGGTCGGAGGAACAGCCCGGTGTCCGGCATCGAACACTTGGGCGGGACCATTCACTCGGAGCGCGGGCGGTCATGATGATATGGGTGATTTGGTTTTTAGTCGGCCCCGACGTGATTTACCTCCAGACCGCGAACAGTGTTTGGAGAATTGTGAGGACCAACGCGAGGCGTGCATGGAAGCGGCCGGACCTCGCGGTGGCCCGACCGAGTCGCAGTGCGTTCAAGCCTTCGTGCGTTGCAGGCGGCGATGCAATGTGCCGCCGCCGCCAAGCGAAGGCTGTCCCA
>DASQYL010000343.1:0-4181 GCA_035639235.1 Pyrinomonadaceae bacterium
ATCGATGGCATTCCGTTTGTCAAAATAGATGCGCCATGCCGTGGCCTCTGACTCCCAACCTAGACCGTCGAATTTCATTGTGAATTTTGCCGCCGTGCGTTTTGGATAATCACTTCGCAACCGTTGAATCGTAGCCGTGTCGCCATAGGCGATAGTGACGATGCGCGTTTGGTTTGGCTTGAGATCAATCTGGAAAGCGAGTTCGTCGAACTTGTTATCACCGTCCAGATCGTCCGCCTGCGAAGGCAGCTCAATTGTCTGAAGCATCCACGCATCTTCTTCCAGCGTCGATGCGTCACTGGTCGTCACAATGGCGTCGCCAGCTTTGAAGTCCGGTGCAATCCGCTTGAGGTCCGCGACCTTGACCACGATATCTTCTGCAAATCGCGTTTCGTTTGTCGGGTTCGAGATCGATAGCTTCAGGACCCTAATCCGCGGCTTTGCGACCACTCGACCGGCAATCAGGCAAACACTTAGTATCAGGATTGTACAAACTATACGATTCATGGCAAACAATACACTGGCGTTCTTAGACGTAGGCTGCTTCAGTTGCTCCGCAGGAAGTGCGGACGACCAACTCAGGTTCGACAATCACGTGCTGATCTCTTGTGCCGCGTTTGCCTTCAACCAAATCGATCAAAAGGCGCGCGGCAGCCTGGCCCATCTCGGCCGTTGACCATGCCACCGTGGTCAGTGGCACGCGCAGCATATCACCATAATGGATATTGCCCCCACCGACGATGGCGACATCTTCAGGAATTCTTAGGCCGGCCTCGTCGACGGCTTTCATGGCACCGATCGCCGCCGGGTCATTGGCCGCAAAGATTGCAGACGGCAAAGCACCGCGTTGAATCCATTCGCTTGTTGCGGTGTACCCTTCGGCTTCGGTGAATCCACACTCTTTCACCAAATTTTCGTCGTACGGTATTCGGCGCTTAGTCAACGCGCGGCGATAACCTTCGAAGCGCAGCATTGCCGTTGAGGCCACCGTTCCTTTCAAGTGACCCACGCGTCGATGGCCGAGGCTCAGCAGATGTTCAGTCGCGAGTTCGCCCACTTTCACGTCATCGGTTGTGACCGTCGGGCACTTGATGCCTTCGAGTTGGCGATCGATTAGTACGATGCGCGCGCGATCGCGAATGGCGCGGCGGTAAAACTTAGTCTCAGCCGCAGACCCTGAAGAAGCCAGAATCAGTCCATCCGTCCGTGGCAGGAGCGCCTCGACTTCTGATTCTTCATTAGCGATGTTTTCATCAGTGCTGCAAATCAAGTTTTGGTAACCGAGTGGCTTCGCGACTGATTCTACGCCGCGGCAAATCTCCGCAAAATAAGAGTGCATCAAATCGGGCACCACCACTCCCAGAAGATACGAACGATTCGTCGTCAACGCGCGGGCGAATTGGTTGGGATGATAATTCATCCGCTGTGCCGCCCCGAGAATTCGCGCTCGCGTCTCAGTACTGATCTCGGGATGATTATTGATCGCGCGCGAGACCGTCATCTTTGAGACGCCCAGAGCTTTGGCAATGTCTGCGAGAGTCGTCGGCATTTCCTTTGCTGCTTCCGTCGCTAAACGAAACTATTTCCCTTTCAGCGCGCGCGCAATTGCCGCATCCGCGAGTGGCGCCATAATCGCATAGCCTTTCGCGTTTGGGTGCAATCCATCTTCGCTCAGCTCGGCGCGGAGAAAACCGTTCTGGTCGACCAATGCCGAATAATAATCCAGGTATGTCAGTTTGTTATTCGCTGCATAGGCTTTCATCCATTCGTTCAGCGCCTTGATTTTTTCCGGTGGCCTTTGGGCGCTGCGAACAATTGGCTTTCCATCGCGCTGGTTGTAATCGCTAATGGGCAGGATTGAAGCGAAGACAACTCTAATAGAATTTGCTCTTGCCAACTCTGCCATCGCCACAAAATTGTCCTCGATTGCTTCCATAGTCGTTGGGCCAGTGTTGCCGGCGAGGTCGTTAGTGCCGGCAAGAATAACTACCACCTTAGGGTGTAGCGCGATGACATCGGGTCGAAACCTGATCAGCATCTGCGGCGTCGTCTGGCCGCTGATCCCGCGATCGATGTACGGTTTACCAGTAAAGAAGCCGCCGAACTTCGCATTCTGCCACGAGTCAGTGATTGAATCGCCCATGAATACAACCCGAGCTTCGTTCTTGCCTGCCGGCGACAGCTTTGAATTTGCGTCGTGATAACGTCCGAGCTGCGGCCAGTCTTTCAGACGGTTTTCAGCCTGCGTTAATTTTGTCTTGGCATCAGCGCAGGGATCAGCGCTTGGCTGTGCATTCACCAAAGCGAAAACGCCCGTCAAACTCATGGTCGCAACGAGTAAGTTCAGTCTCAGTATCATAAGTCTGTTTCGCTTGCCGCCGTCGATCGAGTCGCTCCGCGGATCGTAGTCGCTCAAGCGCGAGCCGCCGCACCCTTCCACGCTGCACCATTCGGAAATTCATAATAATCAAGCGATGCTGTTTTCATCTCGATGCTGTAGCCCGGATCGAGCGGCGGCAGGTAACGCCCTTTCTTCATTTTCACCGGATGAACGAAATGCTCGTGAAGATGATCGACGTATTCGACGATCCGATTTTCGAGCGAAGCACTCACCGCTATGTAATCAAACAACGCCAGGTGCTGAACGTACTCGCACAGCCCGACGCCCCCGGCGTGAGGACAAACAGGCACGCCAAACTTCGCCGCCATCAAGATCACGGCCAACACCTCGTTTACTCCGGCTAGCCGGCAACTATCGATCTGGCAAAAGCGGATCGCCTTTGCTTGTAAGAGTTGCTTGAAGATGACGCGGTTCTGACACGCCTCGCCCGTAGCGACGCCGATGGGCGCGACCGCCGCGGCAATTCTCGCGTGACCCAGGACATCATCAGGCGAGGTCGGCTCTTCGATCCACCACGGATTGAATTGAGCGAGAGGCCTCATCCACTCAATCGCCTGGTCCACATCCCAGATCTGATTGGCATCGACCATCAGTTTGCGGTCGGGCCCGATTTCTTTGCGGATGATCGCAGCGCGCCGAAGGTCGTCACTCAGATCACGTCCCACTTTCATCTTAAAGTGCGACCAACCTTCAGCCATGCCTTCGCGCACCAACTGTCGCACCTTGTCGTCTGAATAGCCGAGCCAACCAGCGGAAGTCGTGTACGCCGGATACCCTTCAGCGCGCATCTCTCGTTCGCGAGCGTCCTTAGTAACTTCGTGGCGGCGCAGGATTTCAGTCGCTTCCTGCGGCGTCAGCGCATCGGTGATATGCCGAAACGGAATGCACGAAACCAATTGGTCCGGCGTCATCTCAACCAAGAGCTTCCAAACCGGCTTGCCTTCGCTACGGCCATAAAGATCCCAAACCGCGTTAATAATCGCCCCCGCCGCCAGATGTATGACTCCTTTCTCCGGACCCAGCCACCTCACCTGGCTATCGGAAGTGATCCGTAACCAAAAACCTGCGAAGTCTGATGTTAACGACTCAAGCGTGTGGCCCAGAACATGATGTTTCAGCGCGTCCACGGCGGCCAGGCAGATTTCGTTCCCCCTGCCATTCGTAAATGTCAGCCCATAACCGCGCTGCCCGTCTTCATCATCTGTTTCCAGCACGACGTAAGTCGCCGAATAATCCGGATCGACATTCACGGCGTCAGAGCCGTCAAGCGTCAGGGAGGTGGGAAAGCGAATATCGCGAACGATAAGGTTTGTAATTGTAATGGGCATCGTCTCAAGATTAAGCCGCGAGCATTTTCGAGTGCCGCCAACGATCGATCGCGACTGCGAATACAATCAAGGCGCCGATGATAATCTCCTGAATGTAATTGGGCCAACCGACCTGTTGGCAGCCATTACGCAAGAAGGCCATGATCAGCGCGCCAATCATCGAACCAAGAATCCTGCCTTCGCCGCCGCTCAAGCTGCCGCCGCCGATGACCACTGCAGCGATGATGTCCAACTCCAAACCGGCGGCGACTGTGGGATCGCCTTGCCGCAGACGCGACATCTGCATGACGCCCGCCAGGCCAAACAACAATCCCGCGAGTCCGTAGATGTAAAGCTTCAGCCGGTCCGTCGCGATGCCGCACGCGCGCGCGGCCGCTTCGTTCGAGCCCAACGCAAATACGCGCCGGCCAAACACCGTTCGCCTCAACACAACGGCTGCGAGTACCGCGAGA
>DASQYL010000344.1:0-15956 GCA_035639235.1 Pyrinomonadaceae bacterium
CGTTGAGATGCTCTTGTAAACCACGCCGGCCTTCATCACAAAGACAACACGGCGGACCGCGGCGATGTCTTTCAATGGGTCGCCGTCCAGCGCGATGATGTCAGCTTGCAGGCCGGGCGCAATCGATCCGATTTGATCGGCCATGCCCAGCGCCTGCGCGTTCAATGACTGCGCTGAAATCATGGCGGCCATCGGATCGACGCCACAGTCGCGCACGCGATCGATGAACTCTTCGGCGTTGCGCCCGTGCGATCCAGCCAACGCATCGGTGCCAAATAAAATTTTCAAGCCCGGAATTTTCATCGACTGTTTGAAGAACTCGTGGTAGAGCGGAATCAACTTCTCGAACGAAGCAAAGCCTTCGGGCGTCGCCGGATAGTACGGAGTGCCGGCAAACCGATCTTTGTTCAGCAGATAATTCTCCCAAACCAGCCCGGCTTGCGGATCGAGATAGGTTCCCTTCGAGGCCATCAATTTCAAATCATCTTCAGTCGCCGCAACGCCGTGCTCGATTTGCGTGCAACCTGCGAGCGTCGCCATGCGCACCGCCGGGCCATATGCGTGGACCAGTGTGCGCAGGCCCAGCTTCTTCCCTTCGCCGCACGCCGCAGCGAGTTGCGCTTGCGACAATGTCGGCGTCGTGCGCGTCGGACCTGGAGCAGCGAAAATTTTGATGAGATCGGCGCCCGCTTGTTTTTGCGTCCTGACGTACTCGCGAATTTGATCGGGCGTTCCCGTCGCTTCGCCCTGGCCCGTCAACGGTTGCGCCGATGTGAGAATGCGCGGCCCGATTAATTCGCCGCGATTGATCCGGTCACGCAAAGGAATGTCGGCGAGCGAGCCTACGCTTTGCACCGTCGTAAATCCGGCGAGCAGAGTCACGCGCGCGTTGTTCGCATACTGCGCGAATGTCTCGTCCGGCGTCCATCCAGCGCCGCCGTTCTTTCCATCTTTTCCAAAAATCCACGTGATGTGTACGTGCGCATCGATCCAACCCGGCATCACCGTCAAGCCGCGCAGGTCGTAAGTAACCGGCGCAGCGTTTGGATCGATGGCGACGATTTTCGATCCGTTGATGACGATGCGCGTGTTATGCAGAATGTGACCCTGACCGTCGAACAGAGTGTCCGCGGCGATCACGATTCGCTTCGATTGACTCTCGGGCGGCATCGAACTGGTTGGAGTGAGCGCGCAAGCGCCGGCGGCAATAAAACCAAACAGCGTGATTTTCGCGAGCGTCATAGATATTAGTGGGCGCCTGTTTATCACATGTACGAACGTTCGAGAAGCCGCCGAGGTGACGGGTGGTCGCCTAATTTGCGACTGGCACGGGCGTCCCGTGCCCGTGGGCCCATGCGCAAGATGCGCCTGCCACATCAGATCGGGCCACTACCCGGGCGACGCAACCATTCATGGCCGGCGTGCGTCAGAATGTTTGTCGCGCGCCGGAGCCGCAACAAATTTTACGTTCGTGTGTTGCGACCCGTTGATTCAGATAGTTGGCGTCGGTTAGGCTCTCTCCTCTTTCCCCAAAACAAAATCCTGACTTTCAATTGATCTCCGGAGTGTGTGTTTACATTCACGGATTTTCCATTTCCAGAGGAGACGAAGTATGAAATTGCAAAACCGTTTTTTGATGATCTTACTTGGTGGATTGTCGTTATCAGCGACGATCGTTTCGAACGTGTCCGCCCAGGTCGCGAACAATCAAATACCGAATCAAGTGGCTATCTATAAATCAGTTCCCAGCGGCGCCAGGATGAAGTTCCAGGGTGTCGTTATCGAGCGCAACGCCGACACCTTTACGATTCGTGACCGCACGCGCACAGATTACCAGGTTCGCATTACTGACAGCACCAGCGTGAAGACGAACGGAGGATTTCTTCATGGCGGCAAAAAATATCCGGTGACCGATCTATTGCGCGGACTGATCGTCGAGGTTGAAGGACGCGGCGATGCGCAGGGCGAGATCGTCGCCGACAAGATTCGCTTCAACGAGTCAGACATGCGCGCGGCGGTAACTTCGGATGCGCGCGTAACACCCGTGGAAGAGAACCAAAAGAAAATGGCCGGTCAAATGGATGAGCTATATGCCGTGGCGCAGGAAGCGCGGCAACAGGTGGCCCAGGTCAATGAGCGCGTTTCGTCGCTGGATGAATTCGACGTGCAGGACGCCGTCGCGGTGACGTTCCGAGTCAACAGCGCGGTTCTTTCACCTGACGCCAAGCGCCAGTTGGATGACTTCGCGAAGAAGGCACTCGCGTCCAGTGGCTATATGATCGAAGTTTCCGGTCATACAGATTCAACCGGCAGCGTCGAGAAGAACATGCGCCTGAGCCGCGACCGCGCCGAAGCCGTCGTCGAATACTTGACGGTGACTCATAAGCTGCCGGCGCGGCGCTTCATCACGCCGATGGGTTATGGCAAGTCTGAAGCAGTCGCCGATAATTCCACGCCCGCCGGCCGCGCCCAGAATCGACGCGTCGAAGTGAAGATTCTGGCGAATCGGGGATTGCGGACCGGGAGCGCTAAGACTTCTAGCGAGCGACAATAGGATAAGTATTAATCGTCCAAGCAGTTCGCGTCACATCGGCGAATCGCCGCAGCGCGGCGAAATGTTTATGGCCCGCAAAGCGACTAGCTCTTAGCGCGTCTCGGCAGTCACCAAAGCTGACTGCCGGGATAGACGAATTGCAAGCGGTTGTTGCTATGAATTCAGTGCGTACGGCACTTTTCAGCGGCAAATGAAACGCACCGATGTAGCGCGCTGCGATAGCCGGACCATGAGTCTCGGTGACGTCGAATCTCCAAACCCGCCAAGTTGTTAAAGTTTGTTAAGAAACGGTTCGCGCCGATGTTTCGTTTTTCGATCCACGAAACCTCTGCGTTTGCGTGATCGTATTTGACAGGGCGATAATTCAAGCCCGACGTTTTTGCTACGTTACAAAAATGAGTCACGTCGATCATGAAGTTATTTTTTCTTAAGCTTGCCACGGCCGCTGCGTTATCTGTTCTGACATTCACCAGTTGTACGAATAAGGCGGCCCCCACCGGTCAACAGCGTCCGCCGGCGCCAGTCACCGTGGCCGAGGCCGCGATGCAGGATGTGCCGGTCTATCTCGATGCCATCGGCAAAACCGCCGCGCGCGAAACGGTTGCTATCCAACCGCAAGTCTCGGGACGCATTCTAAAAATTCATTTCACCGACGGCGCCAACGTTAAGAAGGGGGACTTGCTTTTCACTATCGATCCCGCGCCGTTTGAAGCAGCCGTCAGCCAGGCGCAGGCGAATGTGACGAAAGACGTGGCGGTAAAGAAGCAAGCGGAAGCAAACCTGAATCGAGACGCCGCCGTCGATAAATGGAATGCCTTGCAAGTAAAACGTTACGCGCAGTTGGTTTCGCAAGGTGTCGTCCCGCGCGAGCAATACGAACAATTGGCTGCCACTTCCGATTCATCGAAAGCCACGGTCGAAGCCGACCGCGCCGCGATTCACAGCGCAGACGAATCGATCAAAGCAGATAATGCCGTCGTCGAACGCGCGAAAGTCGATCTCAGCTACTGCTATATCAAGTCACCGATCGATGGACGGGCCGGCCAGCGTCTGGTTGACGTTGGCAATGTCGTCAATCCGGGCGGCTCGAGCGGTAACAACACGAGTAATGGTTCGACTTCCAATGGAGCACCGAGTAACGCTCTCTTGGTAATTGAACGGCTCGATCCGATTTATGCAGACTTCACGATCTCACAAAACGATCTCAGCAGAGTGCAGGAACAGATGCACGCCGGCACGCTTAAGACGGAAGTGCGTCTGCCGGACGCGACTGATCCAATCGCGGGAACGCTCACGTTTCTCGACAACTCTGTGCAGAACCAAACCGGACAAGTGAATCTGCGCGCGACGGTGCCGAATTCTGATCGGAGATTCTGGCCGGGACGTTTTGTAAACATTCGCCTGGTGCTGAACACGATTCGCGGCGCGGTGCTGGTGCCGGCAACGGCGCCCCAAATGTCCGGTAAAGGAAGTTATGTTTACGTCGTCAAGCAAGACATGACTGTCGATCAACGTCAGGTGACCCTGGGCCAGCGTCAGGGCGATCAAATCGTTATCGAAAATGGAGTGCAGCCTGGAGAAAAGGTCGTCACCAACGGACAAGTCGCCGTTACACCCGGCGGCAAGGTCCGCATCGAAGAACCAAAAAACAATCAGGCAGCAAGCGGGACGAATTAATGAATCTCTCCGAACCGTTCATTCGACGTCCCGTCATGACCGCAGTCCTCACGCTGTCGGTCATTCTGTTTGGCGCGCTCGCTTACTGGCAGCTTCCGGTCAACGATCTTCCCGCGGTCGACTATCCGGTCATCCAGGTTACCTGTGTTTATCCCGGCGCCAGTCCCGACACGATCGCCAACAACATCGCCACCCCGCTCGAGCGCCAGTTCATGCAGATCAACGGGCTCGAAGTCGTCACTTCGAAGAGCACTCAAGGCGTTGCGACCTTCACGCTGCAATTCGCGCTCGACAAGAATATCGACGCCGCCGCGACCGACGTGCAGACGGCGATCTCACAAGCATCGGGAGCGCTGCCTGCCGATTTGCCCGCGCCGCCGACGTACTCAAAGAGCAATCCCAACGATCAGCCGATCATGTATATCGCGCTTACCAGCGACTCGGTGACGCCCGGCCAACTCTACGATTACGCCAGCACACAGGTGGGTCAGCGCATCAGCATCTTGCCCGGCGTATCGCGAGTGAACGTGTTCGGTACGAAGTCGGCAATTCGCATCAAGGCCAATCCGGCAGCGATGTGGGCACGCGGCATTTCAATTGACGATTTGAGCAACGCGATTCGCAGCGGCACGAGCTACACCGGCGCAGGCCAGTTGGACAGTAGCTCAGGAACTGCGATTTTGCGCCCACAGGGCCAACTGGAAACTGCTGATCAGTACAACAACTTGATTGTCGGCGGTACCGGCAACGCGCCGGTTTATCTCCGCGATGTCGCGACCGTAAAAGATTCGGTGCAGGACGAACGCGTCAACATGCGCTTCTGGGTGCGCGGCTACGACATACCTTCCGCCACCAACATCGTCGCCGTGAATCGGCGCGCGGGCGCGAATGTGGTTGAGGTTGCGAAGAGCATTCACGAAATCCTGCCGACGATCCAAGCCGAACTGCCCGGTTCAATTCGCGTGACGCCTATTTACGATCGGTCGCTCAACATCGTCCATTCGGTGATCGACGTTGAGACGACTTTGGTCATCGCTTTCGTCCTCGTGGTCATCGTTATCTTTGCTTTTCTCGGGCGCGCCACCGACACCTTGATTCCAGTGGTCGCGCTGCCGTTATCGCTGCTAATCACGTTTGTCGCGATGCGCTTGCTGGGCTACAGCCTCGACAACCTCTCGTTGATGGCGCTGACTTTGGCGATCGGGTTTTTGGTCGACGATGCAATCGTGTTCCTGGAAAACACGGTGCGCCGCATGGAGCACGGCGAGCAACCGTTCGAAGCGGCCATCAACAGCGCCAAAGAGATCAGCTTCACGATCATGTCGATGACGATCTCGCTGGCGGCGGTCTTCATTCCGCTGGTGTTTATGACCGGACTGGTCGGCCGTATCTTTCGCGAGTTCGCCGTTACGATCGTCATCGCGATCTTTGCATCGGGATTGGTTTCGTTAACGCTTACGCCGTTGATGTGCGCGCGGCTCTTGAAGGGGCGCGGCGCAGGCGCCAGGAAAAATTGGGTCGAGCGCGTCATCGGCGGAATCGAACATCGCGTGCTCCGCGTTTACGGTGGATCGCTCTGGTGGTTTCTGCGTCATCGCTGGGTTTCGGCGCTTATTTGGATCATTTGTCTCGCGGGCACGATTGGGCTGTTCATGAACCTGCCGAGAGCGTTTCTGCCTCTCGGCGACAGCTCCGTAATCTTCGGCGCGTTTATCGCGCGCGAAGGTTCATCGCCGGCGCAGATGCACGCTTTGCAGGATCGAGTCGATCAGACTCTGCATCAGGATCCCAACGTGATCACTGACTTCACTTTGACGGGCGCCACTGGGTTCCTCTCGGCGAATCAGGGAATCACATTCACTTTTGTTCGTCCGCCGGAAGAGCGCCCACCGATTCAACAAGTCGCCGGCCAGATGATGGGCGAGTTGGGTTCGATTCCCGGCGTCTTCGCATTCCTTCAGCCGTATCCCGTTTTGTCGATCAGCACCAGCGCGACCCCGCAAACGCAGGGGCAGTACGCTTACGCAGTTTCGGGCGTTAATGGCCCTGAGGTTTACGAAGTCGGACAGAAGCTGTTGGCCAAGATGATGCAGTATCCCGGCTTCCAATCGGTCTCGTCCGATTACTTCAATAACACCCCGAATCTCGACGTCGAGCTGCGGCGCGATCAGGCAAAGACTTACGGAGTCTCGGAAGCGCGCATCCTCTCGATGCTGCGCAATGCCTATTCGCAAAATTACGTTTACCTGGTGAAGAAGCCGCAGGATCAGTATCAGGTGATTCTCGAGATGGAAGACGAGGCGCGCTCGAATCCAGAAGACCTGTCGAAGCTATACATTCGATCCGACAACGGTCAGCGACTCGTGCCGCTCGGCGAGTTGGTCACCTGGAAGAAAACTCTCGGACTGCAAGCTGTCAACCATCTGAATCAATTCACCGCGATGACACTCTTTTTTAATTTGAAGCCGGGCGTGGCATTGGGAGATGCGACAAACTACATCGAGAAGGGCGCAAAAGAGATCGTGCCGTCGACCTTGCGCGGAGATTTACAAGGCGAAGCGAAAACCTTCAGCAACACGGTCACGAGCATGACAATCCTGATGGGCCTCGCAGTTTTTGTGATGTATGTGATCCTCGCAATTCTTTATGAGAGTTACGTGCATCCTTTGACGGTCCTATCGACCTTGCCGACGGCTCTGGTGGGCGGCTTGCTCACGCTCTTCATCTTTGGCGCGGAAGCATCGCTTTATGCCTTCGTTGGGATGTTCATGTTGATGGGTATCGTGAAGAAAAACGGCATCATGATCGTCGACTTTGCCCGCGCGCGCGTCGATGCCGGCGAGGCCGCGGACAAGGCAATTCACGATGCCAGCATGGATCGTTTTCGTCCGATCTTGATGACGACCTTAGCGGCCGTATTTGGCGCGCTGCCCATCGCCCTTGGTTACGGCGCCGACGGTTCTTCGCGACGGCCTCTGGGATTAGTCGTAGTTGGCGGGCTGGTCGTCTCGCAGTTCATCACGCTGTTTATCACGCCGGTGATTTATCTTTATCTCGAGCAGTTTCAGGAAAAAGTTTTGGATCGCAGCAAGTTCTTTGGCGCCCGCCATCATGAAGTGAGGCCAATGACTGCCGATGCCGAGGAAGCTGAACGGCTGGCACAGAGCGACTAGACTTCCTGCAACTCAATTCGTCACGCTCACGCCAAGATCGCGCAGCAGCCCATCGCTTAACCCATAAATCCAGCCATGAACGGTCAATGTCTGCCGGCGTGCCCAGGCGTCACGCACGACGGTCGTCTGACTTACGTTATTAACCTGCTCGATGACATTCAATTCACAGAGGCGTTGGTGTTGCTCATCCTCGTTCGCGAGCGAATCGATTTTTGTTCGATGCTTGATCCGAACGTCCTGCACGTGACGCAACCAGTTATCGATTAGTCCCAGCTTCGAATCCTGCAGCGCGGCGAGGACGCCGCCACAACCGTAGTGACCGCACACGATTATGTGTTCGACGCGCAGCACTTCGACCGCAAATTGAATCGCAGACAAACAATTCAGATCTGTATGCACGACCACGTTCGCGACGTTGCGATGCACGAAGATGTCGCCGGGCAAAGAACCGACAATCTGGTTCGCGGGGACACGGCTGTCGGAACAACCAATCCAAAGATAGTGCGGTGTCTGTTGCGCCGACAGACGCTTGAAGAAGTCAGGATCCTGACGCGTCATTTCGCCGGCCCAGGCGCGATTGTTTTCAAGTAGCTGGTTGAGAAGACTCATGCTGGCAAAAACGGTATTAGCTGCTTTTCAGGTTGTCAATCAATAATCGGAAAATGAAAAGGCGAGGCCTGACTCCTCGCCTTTCTTGTTTTGTGAGTGGGCAACGGTCTTACATCTTTGCCTGCGTCATCGCCATCGAGCCGTCCCGAAATGTCTTAGCGCGATCGATCAGCCAGGCGCCGATCAACCAAACCGCGCACACAACTACCATCACCACTGAGAACCATTGCCCATACAAACCTTCGGGCGAAAACTTTTCGGTGGCGGCGTGTAAGGCTTCGCTGTTCGGCAAGACACCCGCTTCGGCGAATTCATGAAACGTATAAATCGCGACCTGGGCCATAAACAGCAGCAGAAAAATTCCGGTGACCTGGAAGAAGCGTTTTACATTAATCAAGTGGCCAAATCGGCCCCACGCCCAAGCCATTCCGGCCGCCGCGGCGACACCCAACAGCGCACCTGACACAACCCGCGGCGTGCGCACTTGCAGAAGCATCAGCGCCGTCTCCATTCCTTCGCGACTAATCATCAATGTGGTGAACAAGAAGATACCGAAATATGCCAGGGCAGCGGTTCGTTGCGACGAAACTTCACTCAACCGTGCCTCCATTTTCTGTTTCAATTGCGCGCCAGTGCGCCACATGTAAACAACTAGCGACGCAACCATGACGATGGCGATCGAACCAAGGACAGCCTCACGCAACGATTCATTGCCGAGAAATCGCGCGAAGCCGCCGCCAAAATATTTTTCGACTGAGTCGCTATTGCCGGTTTGCATCTGGAAGAGCAGGTAACCGAGGCCGACGCTGACTCCCAGCGCCACTACGATGGCCACGTAAACTGCGGAAGTTAATTGCCGCTGGCCAGACCGCCGCAGATAAGAAAAGATAACCGCAACGAGCAGGAACGATTCAAAGCCTTCGCGTAGGACGATAATAAATGACTGAAGCATCGTGATGGTGGCTGCGTAAGGCTGCCGGAAGCAGTATCGCCGAAATTGAAAATGATTGTCAATATCAGCGGCAGATGTCAAGAAGGGCCCTGAAAACAAGCCATTCAATGCCGTTATTGAGACGCTGAGGGAACGACAATCAGATCAGCGCGCACCGGCCCGAGGTCGGTTACCGCGGTTATTCGCAGCGGCAGGTGGCGCGGATCGTCGCCCACCCAAATGCGAATCTGCAAACGATCCGGTTGAGGATCGTCGGTGGTGAGCTTCAACTGCAGCGCCGGAATTTTTTGGCCGTTCAAATCGAGTGTCTCTCGCTGGACCGACGCGACGGTTAAGACAACCGGATGATGAATGGCCATCAGCGAAATTGAATTCGATTTCTTCGGGGTGAGGTCGAACGTGCGCAGTGAATAGAACGCCGAGATCACATCGTGCGTGCCGACGGGAATGTCGACGCGATCGCGACTGCCATCGACAGTCGCGGCTCCGCGATCCTGATCGATATTATAGATTCGAGTGTCGCGATACTTGCCCTCGGATAAATTGATTTCGGTGCGAAAGGGAAGCAGTGTCGTGGGATCGAGGTAGGACGTGATCTGATCTCTTATCGCGATTGCCGCCGGCCCAATCGTTTGCGCGTTGGCCACAAACTGTAAGCCGTCCCGATTGAAAAAACGGCCGCGAGTTTTTATCTCGAAATTCATCGACCCGACGGATACATCCGACTTCCCCAGAAAGACACGATAGTTGAGTTGCTCGCCGACTTTGAAAGGCAGGTCCAAAGGCGCCGGCGTGGCTGGCGCCAACGGCACGGGGTTTGGCGTCGGTCGTGGACCAGGGTTCCCGGGAACGACTACGGTGGGCGCTTGCGGCGCGCGCTTCGGCCCCAGTAACGCGGATCCGGCCAACTCGAATCGGACGGCGGCGCCTTCGTAGCGGGCCGTAACCAACACCGGAACGTGCCAATCGTCGTCGCTGAAATACGCGTGAATATCGTAGTCCGGGCCAGACTTCATGCTTACCCGAGTAGCGATCGCGTTAAAAGAACCCACGCTGGTTTTTACTAATTCCCGGCCTTCAACTTTAATCTGCGCCCGATACTGTTCGCCCTCATTCTTGACAATCGTGTAATAAACTCCGCCCGGTGCCAACGGCATCGCGCGCACGCGATAGACCGCTGAAAGCACATCCAGGGTTCCTGCTGATTCGCCAGCGTTTAATGCTGTCGGCAAAGCATCCGTTCCCGCCGGTTGGTTGTAATCGACGGATGCTTCGGTTGTGCGTCCTGCCTGTCTCACAACGTGTTGGGCCCGATAGGGCAGGCCAGTCTCTGGAAAAATGTAAGTCGTATAGTCGTTGTTGATTGCGAGTAAGGCAACGTTAATGACTCCGTTGGTTTCGACGTGCGCTCTTAGTTGAATGCCGTCGCGTCCGAAAAACTTATCGCGGCCCGCCACAAGTAATTCGATGTGGGCGGCGCTGACAAACTTTGAATAATTAACGTTATAAGTTAGCCGTTCGCCGACGCGGTACGCGTTGATGTTGAATGGGGCGTCGGTAGCCGACGGTTGTTGAGCGCTGCCAATGCTGGTGAGACAAATTAAGAATGCGGCTGTTAGCGCAAATGTGAGTGTCGGCCGGAGTTTTCGCTGCACTGTGAAATGATAAAGGCAATATGTCGCGAGGCGCAAACTCACTCTGACTAAACGCGAGGCGGTCTTCTTTGTTCCGCTTATGTGCGAGCGCGATTTGTTTGCGACGAATTGGTCATTGCGTCGCTTAGTTCATCCAGGATTTGAAGCGATGCTTTGACCGGATCGCCGGCATTCAGAATCGGCCGGCCAACGACAACGAAATCCGCGCCGGCGCGAATAGCATCTCGGGCGGACATCGTGCGGCGCTGATCGTCCGTTTGATCGTTCCCACTACGCATGCCGGGACAGACGATCGCGAAATTCGGGTCAGCAACGGCTTCGCGAATAGCGTTCAGTTCCTGCGCCGAAGCCACCACGCCATCAAGCCCCGACGAGTGGGCCAACGCGGCGAGACGCGGCACGACCGAAGCCGGCGGATGGTTGATTCCAATTTCGTTGAGAGTCTGCTGGTCGATGCTGGTCAACAGCGTCACACCCAGCACCTTCGGTTTCGTTAGGCCTTCGTGGGCTGCGGCTTCGGCGACTGCATGGGCCGCACTCTTCATCATCTCGCTACCGCCTGAAGTGTGAATATTGAACATCGAGACACCGAGGCGAGTCGCTTCGATCGCAGCCATGGCTACCGTGTTCGGAATGTCATGGTACTTGAGATCGAGAAACACGCGATTACCACGCGAGACGATCTCGCGGACGATGTCGGGTCCCGCGGCCGTAAACAGTTGCATTCCAATCTTGAATGTCGTGACCTGATCCCGCAGCGCCTCGAAAATCTCCAAGGCGCCCGCGGCAGTCGCCACGTCGAGAGCTACAATTAATTTGTCTTTCGCGCTATTCATTCTTTCTCCTGTGCGATCACTTCACTCCACATCCGATTGCGTCATCGATCGAGTTGAAGCCCTCGCGCTGCAGAATCTCAGGCAGGTCTTCGTTGATTTTTCTCACTATACCGGGCCCTTCGTAAATAAATCCGGTATAGAGTTGAATCAGACTTGCGCCTGCACAGATCTTCTCCCAAGCATCTGCGGCCGTAAATACGCCGCCGACGCCGACGATCGGCAAACGTCCTTTCGTGGCGCGATAGATAAATGAGACTACTTGGTTCGAGCTATTTCGCAAGGGCGCGCCGCTCAATCCGCCTTCACCATAATCTCGTAACTGCGCCGGCGGCGTCTGCAATCCGCTGCGACCAGTGGTTGTGTTCGTCGCGATGATGCCGGCAACCCGTGTGCGCGTAACCACGTCGATGATCGATTCGAGTTCCGACTCGCTCAAGTCAGGCGCAATTTTTACGAGCAGCGGCTTCGCTACTCGTGACTGTGCTTGCGCGAGTTTGTCATTTTTTTGCTGCAAGGCTGCGAGCAATTCTGCCAACAAATCTTGGCGCTGCAACTCGCGCAGGTTCGGCGTGTTTGGCGAGCTGACGTTGACGGCGATGTAATCGGCCACGTCGTAGACAGTTTCGAACGCGGCGAGATAATCGGGAACTGCGTTTTCAATCGCCACGCGACGCGACTTGCCAATATTGACGCCGAGCACACAACCGGGGCGATGCTGGCAAAGATTATCGGCGAGTTGCCGCGCGCCACAATTATTAAAACCAAGTCGATTAATCAGCCCGTGATCCGCCGGCAATCGAAACAGCCTCGGTTTTTCGTTTCCGCTTTGCGGTTCGTTGGTGACCGTGCCGACTTCGACAAATCCAAACCCAAGCGCCGACAGCGCGTCGGCTACCCGGCCGTTCTTATCAAATCCCGCAGCGAGGCCGATTGGATTTGCGAATTCAAGTCCGAAGCGCTTCAGTTTGCCGAAGGGCGAAGTCCGATACCGCGCGGCGACAAAGTTTGTGATCGGGCTTGCACTGCCGAACACCGATAGCGAGGCCAATGCAAACTCGTGCGCAGTTTCCGGCGAGAAACGAAAAAGGATTGGGCGAATGAATTTGTAGAGCGACGAGTGACGAGCGGGTGACAAGTCGCAGTCATGTTATCTTGTCGGTTGTCACTTGTCACGGTTGATTGTTCTTGCTACCATTTTGCGCCGGTGGAATTCACTGAAAAGGCCCGCATAATGGATCCGGCGCGCATCAATCGCGCGCTCGCCCGTCTCGCTTCTGAAATCGTCGAAGAAAATCACGGCATTAGAGATCTGATTCTGGTAGGTATTCGCCGCCGCGGCGTGCCCTTAGCGAACCGGATTGCCGACAAGATTGCCGAACTCGAAGGCGTACGTCCGCCGGTTGGCATCCTGGACATAACTTTGTATCGCGACGATCTTTCGACGGTGGGCGCGAAACCGATCGTCAGCGGCACGGAATTGCCGGGCGACATCGAAGCGCGCACGATCGTTTTGATCGACGATGTGCTCTACACGGGCCGCACGGTCCGCGCCGCGATGGACCAGTTGATCGATTTCGGCCGCCCGCGACGCGTGCAGCTTGCAGTGTTAATCGATCGCGGCAACGAACATCGTGAATTGCCGATCCAGGCTGATTACATTGGCAAGCTGGTGCCGACGAAAAAAAGCGAGATCATCAAGGTGATGCTCAACGACTTCGACGAGGACGAAGGGGTGGTAATCGTGGAGCGGCCGGCAGCCGAGGCTGCGGCGTAGCGAGCGGCCTTCGTGGCCGCTTTTTTATTGAACCAGGAAGGTTTTTGATCTTTGGTCTTTGGCTTTGATCGGTTGCCAAAGATCAAAGTGAAGAAATATCGAACACGTCTAAATAGCGAACAAAAACCAAAGACCAAAGGCCAAAGACCTTCTTTGTAGCACGGGTTGAACTTGAAACATCTTCTGGGCATTCGCGAACTTTCATCGGATCAGATCGTGCATCTGCTCGATACGGCCGAGACGTTTCGCGACATCTCGAAGCGGGAGATCAAGAAGGTACCGGCGCTTCGTGGCCGCACGGTCATCAATCTTTTCTTCGAAGCTTCGACCCGCACGCGCACTTCGTTTGAAATCGCCGCCAAGCGGCTCTCGGCAGATGCGGTCAACATCAGCGTCTCGACCTCGAGCGTTTCAAAAGGTGAAACGCTGCTCGACACGGCGCGCAATCTTCAGGCGATGGCGCCTGACTGCATCGTGATTCGGCACTCATCGGCGGGCGCGCCCTATCATCTCGCGCGCGCGTGTGACGCGGCCATCGTGAACGCCGGTGATGGCGCGCACGAACATCCGACGCAGGCGTTGCTCGATGCCTTGACGATTCGCGAGCACAAACCCCGCTTCGACGGTTTAAAGGTCGCGATCATCGGCGACGTGCTGCATTCACGCGTGGCGCGTTCGAACATTTACTTGTTGACGAAGCTCGGCGCGACCGTGAGCGTCGCGGGGCCCGGCACTTTAGTACCGAAAGAATTCGCTGGCTTGATCGAACAAGGCGTACGGCTGGAACGCAGAATCGAAGATGCAATCGTCGATGCCGACGTGGTAACGATTCTGCGCATTCAGCGCGAGCGACAAACCGATGCGTTCTTTCCCTCCATGCGCGAATACGCGGTGCATTACGGACTGCATTTGAATCATCTAAACCTGGCGGCGCCTGATGCGATCGTGATGCATCCCGGGCCGATGAATCGCGGCATTGAAATCAGCTCTGAGATTGCTGACGGCGGGCGTTCATTGATTCTCGATCAAGTAACCAACGGTGTCGCCGTTCGCATGGCGGTGCTTTACCTGCTGGCGGGAGCTAGTAGCAGCGCAGAAGAGGAGCGGGGCAGTAGCCCGACCGTTAGGGAGGGCGCAGACGAGTCATCGCGAGCCGCCGGCGGCGTTCGCGGCCGCACGCGCAAAACGAAACGAGGAAGCAGAAACTAAGATCGTGCGTTTATTGATCAAAGACGGCTACGTAGTCGATCCATCTCAAAACGAGAATGCGGGGAGAAACCTTCTGATCGAAGATGGCCGCATCGTCGGCATCTCGAGCTACAGCGATCCCGTGCCGGATGACGTAGAAATCTTTGATGCTACGGGTTTAATCGTCGCACCCGGTTTCATCGATATGCATGTTCATCTGCGCGAGCCGGGAGACGAATACAAAGAGACGATTGCGAGCGGCGCTGCGGCGGCAGTGGCCGGAGGGTTTACCACGATCTGTGCCATGCCCAATACAGATCCAATCAACGACAGCGCCGCGGTGACTCGATTCATCATCGAACAAGCAGAGCGCGCGAGGCTCGCGAGTGTGTTGCCGATTGGAGCGCTCACTAAAGATTCACAAGGCACTGAACTCGCCGAGATGGGTGAGATGAAGGAAGCCGGCATCGTCGCCGTTTCTGATGACGGCCGCCCCGTCCCGACTGCGGGCATGATGCGCCGCGCGATGGAGTACGCGCGCGGACTTAATCTACCGGTCATCGATCATTGTGAAGACAAATCGCTGGCGCGCGGCGGTGCGATGCACGAGGGCCACTGGTCACTCGTGCTCGGCTTGCGCGGCATGCCCGCTACCGCCGAAGAAGTCGATGCCATACGTGACTGCGCGCTGGCGGAACTGACCGGCGCGCAGGTGCATCTCGCCCATGTGTCCACGCGCGGCGCCGTCGACGCCGTCCGTCGCGCAAAATCCAAAGGCTTGCCGGTGACCTGTGAAGCCGCGCCTCACCATTGGGCGTTGACTGACGCCGCCGTGGCGGGAGAGCAGGGCACTCGCCCGACCATGAGTGAGGGCGTTGCAGGGCGTCAGGGCAGTAGCCCGACCGTCAGGGAGGGCTTCACTAATCCGTACGATACAAACACCAAGATGAGCCCGCCGCTGCGCAGCCAGGATCATGTCGATGCAATTCTCGAAGGCTTGCGTGATGGAACGATTGACGCGATCGCCAGCGATCATGCGCCGCATCATGCCGACGAAAAGGCGCTCGAATTCGATCAAGCACCATTCGGGATTATCGGATTAGAAACCAGTGTGGGTCTCGCCTTTGAACTGGTGCGCGCCGGTGTCATTTCGCTGCAAAGATTAGTAGAGCTTTGTTCGACAAATCCGGCCCGCATTCTCTCGCTGCAGGATCGCGGGACGTTGAAGAGTGGCGCCCGCGCCGATGTGACGATTCTCGATCCCGAACGCGCTTGGACTTTCGACGTTTCGCAATCGAAATCGAAGAGCCGCAACACGCCGTTCGACAATCGTCAATTCACCGGCGCTGCGATTGCGACTATGGTTGCCGGCCGCGTTGTTTATCTGCGCCCGGACTACTCCCGCAGCCAACGCCCGCGTAAACAAGACGCCGCCGTCCGTTAGCTCGCCGCAAGATTTCTTCAGGCTTCAATCAATATTCTACTTCGTCGGTGGTGGCGTATTATCACCCGCTGCTTTCGCTGCCGCGTGCGTCGCC
>DASQYL010000345.1:0-5541 GCA_035639235.1 Pyrinomonadaceae bacterium
GACGAATCGCCAATTCAACGACGCGCTGCTACACGAGAATCGAATTTCAATCGAAATGATTCGCGCCGTACTGACCAATCAAAAACTGACGCGCGATTACAAGACGAGCTGGCGGTTCTACGACAACTGATTTGCTACTGAGCCGGCAGTCGCAGCGCCGGAGCGAGTGATGGCGGCGCCGGATCGCTCAGGTTTCCATTAGGGCGCTTGCTGTTTCGTTTCAGTTTGTCGCCCGCGCGAATAAAGTCGTGATTGATCGACAGTGATGGCGATTCGATAGCGACCGCGTGCGGTTTATCGACTTTGGCTGCCCCCACCGTGCGTTGGGTGCCGCTTACGCTTCCTGTTTTCACATAGTCCCCAACGGAGGGGTCAACGTCGGATGCGGACGAGACCAGCGACGATCCAATCACGCCGAGCACGATCAAGACTCCCGTGGCGCAAACCGTCAAAGGCGCTGACCACGACCTCTTCGGACTAGACCACATAATTTCATTAGGTTTCAAAATCGCATAACTATCGAAAGGATCGACGGACCAGCCAGTGGCAGAACGCGATGTCGCCTCCACCTGGCAGTCAACGCGACGGAGTTCCGCGCGCCCCAGATTTCTGAGAGCTGCGCGAAACTCCTCGGCGGTCGCAAAACGATCGCTGAAGTTCAACGCCAACGCCTTATTCAGAATAGCCGATAACTCCGCGCCAATTGCTGGATGTACTACGTTCGCAAAGGGCAATGGATCAGCTTTTGAGTTCGCCAGCGCCGCCGCCCGCACTAAAGCATCGGGTGGTTTGACTCCGGTCAAGAGATGATAAAGCGTCGCGCCGAGTGCGTAGATGTCGCTTTGAGGAGAAGTACCCTGATCCTGAATCTGCTCGAGCGGCGAGTAACGCCGGGTGTAACCGAAGATGCTCGGCGACGTTTGCGTGGTCGATTGATCAGCGACTGTGTGGGTCTTCGCCAAACCAAAATCGAGCAACGCAATCTGCCCGCTGGCGGTCAATTTCAAATTGTGCGGCTTAATATCGCGGTGAATTATCACGCGTTCACGCGTGTGCAGATAAATCAGCGCATCGAGTAATTGATCGGCCCACGCAATCACGTGCGCACGCGGAAACGGTCCCGGCTGTTGCGCGATGATTTGCGCCAGGTCGTTACCGGCGATGAATTGCATCACCAGGAATGCGCGGCCATCTTCCGTGAAATAGTCGCTGACCCGCGGCAAAGCCGGATGACTTAATTGCGCGAGCAGCCGCGCTTCATGTTCGAACTGACGCCGGAGCCGGTTCTCGACCGCAAACGTTTCCTTGATTGCTACGGTCGCTTGCAAACGCTCATCTACCGCCTCGTAGACCGCGCCCATGCCGCCTGCGCCTAACTGCCGCACAATGCGATAGCGCCCCTGAAGCACTTCGTCTTTCGAGAATGTGTCCGGGCGCTTTGAACGCGTTACAGTTAACAATGACTGATTCATCCGAGCATGACGACTGATTAGAGAGGAGTTTGGGGCGGGACAGCTCTGACCTCGTCAGGGAAGTTGGGGCGAGATTAACTTCCTGATTCGACTATACGACACGGCTCGATCAGAAAACAAGAGATTTAACGCAGATTCCGAGCGTTACTCATAGGGCGTGACCTTCCAGTACGTGGTACCGTCGGATTTTATAAACTGCCACACCCGGAGAGTGATCACTTTGGGCTTTCCGTCAGCTACAACATCGACATTCGCGTAATAACCCGAATCACCTTCATCGCGAGTAACCGCGATGCCTTCAACCTGCCAGTTCGGATGTCCAGCACTTAGAAATTCGGCCACTTTCTGGCGCACCATGAGCCGCATTTCAACCGAGTCCTGCGGCTCGCCATTGAGTTCGCGATCTAACGCTCGCCGCAGAAGCTCGCACGACACTTCGCGACCCGTCGCTACGTCGTAGCACTTTTGCGGAGTCGGCGATGCGTTGGCATTGGCGGCCTGATCCAAACGTTGATTACACGCCGTCAGCAACAAAATTGCGCAAGCAATTGGCGCAACCGGTCGCGTCATCATAAAACGTTTAGCTGCATCGAACATTTCAGAAGGTCCTAATTGTCTTTGCCACTCTTGGTGCCTTTGCGGCTTTCCGTGAAATTGCGCTTTCGAAGATGACTAGTTGATCTTAAAGATACTGCCACTAATTCAGTTGATTACCTCACGATCATTCAACGTCGAATCATACGGTCTTCAGAGGCCCGGCGAATTTGTAGGAGTTCATGATGATGCCCGACGGAAATGCTTGTGTGCTGACAAGTTCGAATGAGCGCGCCGGCGTCCCTGCCGCAAAGATGCGCTTCCCCGTGCCCAACAGCACCGGAGAGACGATTAGCACGACTTCATCCGCCAGCCCATTTTCGATCAGCGGCGAGGCAAGAGTTGAACTGCCCGAGACGATCAAGTCAGGGCCACCCTGCGACTGGATCCGGCGAATGTCTTTGACGATGTCCGGCCCCACGCCTTCGAACGGACCCCACGCGAGGCTCTCCGGACGATGAGTCGCGACGAATTTCGTCGCCGCATTGAGCCGGTCAGCCATCGGACTGCTCGGCGCTTTTGGCCAAAAGCCCGACCAGATATCGTAAGTGCGACGGCCCAGCAGCAGATCGAAGCTCGCGCCATACAAAGCGAGGAGTGCATCTCTGCCCTCGGAAGTCCGATAGGGTGCAGTCCAATCGCTGTACGGGAAATCGTTATCATCGGCGGAGTGCTGGATCACGCCGTCGAGTGAGATGTGTTCGAAGATTCTGAGTTTTCTCATTTGAGCCTCTGCGTTCTCATGATACTAAAATACAATCGCGGCTCGCTTCCTGCGATTTAAATGAATCAGGCTTCACCTTGTTGTCTTCGGGATGAACGGTGGTCCATCGCAACTGGCTTATGGCAATCAGTATCTTCTCTTTGCACAAAATTTCGAGGTGCAAACAGCACATTCGTGATCAGTAATTATATCTTCTTCCGGAGGAGACTCAGAAGAAACAGAACCGTCGCCACGCCGATGATGGCCGGGCCGAGCGCGAGGTTGAGCGTCACGCGTCCCACGGTGAAATGCGGTTGCAGGCGGCTGATTGCGAGCCCGAGAGCAACTGATAACACACTGGCTATCGATGAAGTGATCAGGAATGCTCGCAACGTGTGCGTTAATTGTCTGCCCGTCGCGGCGGGCACAATGATTAACGCGCCGACTAACAATGCGCCCAAAAATCTCACGCCCAACAAAACCGTCAGGCTGAAGGTCAACAGAAAATAGAGATTCAAGCGCGAAACGTTTACGCCCGTGGCTGCGGCAAGTTCCGGTGAGAACAGCGAGAGAATCAACCGGTGCCGGAATGTCAAAACAAAGGCGACGATAATGGTAACGGCGATGAGTCCCGCGACAAACCAAGTCATATTCAGATTTTGGAAACCACCGAACAACGCCTCGATCAGATCGTCGCTGGGCGTCAGCACAGTTCCGATTGCCAGTGCCGCGGTGAAGATGACGCCAATCGCGACGTCGGTCGTCAAGGTCGAGCTTTTTTGTAAATGCCAAATCAGAAATGTTCCCAGTAGCAACGCAATTGCGGCTCCTAACAACGGACTGAAACCAAACAGCAGCGCGAGTCCCAAACCGGGCAGCGCGATGTGGGATACGACGTCGCCCGCGAGGCTCATGCGTTTCATCAAAGTGAAACTGCCGACGAGGCCGGCAGCCAGCGCCGTCAGCAAGATGAGAACAATCGAATAGACTTCAGATGCTGTCACGTTGTATGTAACGCAAACTTCAGTTTGCGCCTCTACCCAATCGCAAACCAACAGTTTGCGTTACAAAATCGGTTAAGTGTGATGATGATCATAAAAACCAACCGACTCTCCATAAAGCTTTGTGAGCACGTCATTCGACAGGGCTTCGCGTGGACTGCCGAAGCAGACCTGCTGGCGATTAAGACATAGAACGTTGGTCGCATAACGAAAGACGAAACTCAAATCGTGCGACACCATGATGCTCGCCAACTTCTGTTCCGTCTGCAGCCGATTAATCAGTTCGTAGATGTGTTCTTCGCCCGGCTCATCCACACTCGCCGTGGGCTCATCCATCAGCAACACGTTCGGATCGCCGAGCAGCGAGTAGCCGATCAGGCCACGCTGAAACTGGCCACCCGAAAGATGGCCCACCGGCGTCTTCATAACTTGTTTCGTCAAGCCCACGCGACCGGCGACGTCGTCGATCTGTTTGAGTGCGACTTTCAGCGCGTGGCATTTCGCGCGAAACAGATCGGTGAAGGTCAGCGGCAAATGCGTGTCCGCATCGATCTTCTGCGGCACGTAACCGATGCGAACTTCCCGTGACCAAATGATTTCGCCTCGATATCGCAGCAGACCCAGGAGCGCTTTCAGCAGCACGGTTTTGCCGGCCCCGTTGGGACCGAGAATGCTGAGACGTTCGCCGGGCTCAAGCTCAAAGCTCAAGTCTTCGACAATGGATCGATCTTCGAGCTGAACGCTGAGGTGTTTGACGGTTAGTAAATTCATCGAGCTTCGGGTTCTGACGCGCTGCCTATTGCTGCTTGCATTACCGACTCCGGTGTCCATTCGTCGATAGGTCGCGTCTCCGATAATCTTCCGCGACTCATGACTGCCAGCCGATCGCACATGCCGAACAACTCGGGCAGGTACGAGCTAATCATCAAAACGGCTTTTGCCTGCTCTGCGCAATCGGCGATCGTTTTATAAACGACAGCCTTGCTGCCGATGTCGATGCCGCGCGTAGGTTCGTCGAGCAAGAGAATGTCGGCATTCTGATGCAGCAGGCGCGCCAAAGCGATCTTTTGTTGATTGCCGCCGGATAAACTCGCGACCGGCTGTTCGGCGCTGCGGCTCTTTACAGAGAGCGAATGCAACAGCGAATGCGTCTGCGCGCGCTGACGCCGCAGATTGAGCCATCCCATGGTCGAGCACGATTTGAATCGTGTCATCGTCACGTTGTCGCCGATCGAGAGAGCCAGCGCTAATCCTTCGCCTTTTCGATCCTCGCTTACATAAGCAAAGCTCTGTGTCAGTCTCTGCGCCGTCGTGGCGCGACGTAAACTCGAAGATTGTCCGTTTATTGAAATCGATCCGCTGGCTGGCCGCTCGATCGCAAACAGACTGCGAACTAATTCGGTGCGGCCCGAGCCCATCAATCCGGCGATGCCGAGAATCTCGCCGCGTTTTAATTCAAGACTTGCATGTTTCACCGCAGGCGGAGCACACAAATCACGCACCTTTAGAATCGTTTCGTGAGTCGCGCTGCGATGTCTCTGCGGAAACAACTTCTCAATGGGTCGGCCGACCATCTGCGCGATCAATTCGTCATCCGAAATCGATTTGATTTGGCCCTGGGCCACGCTACGACCGTCGCGCAGCACCGTGAAGTTGTCGGCGATCTCGCGCACTTCTTCCAGAAAATGGCTGATGTAAACGACGGTTATTCCCTGCCGGGCAAATCGTCGAATCACCGAAAAGAGGTGCTGGACGTCTGCGCGTTGCAAAC
>DASQYL010000346.1:0-5292 GCA_035639235.1 Pyrinomonadaceae bacterium
ATGTGAATCTCCTCTTCCTTATTCACGTGGCGCAGGAACAAAAGCAAGACACAGGCGCAAAAAACTACGGCCAGGACGATAGACGTGATGCCTTCCCACATCCAGGTTTTGTTTTGGCCAATGAACCTGAAGAAGAAAATGTAAATTCCTCCCAGCAGCGAGGCCAAACCTACAATTGACAGAAGAAAGTCAACCATGATGAAACCTCCGGCTTCCGCTTCCGATCTCCGACAAGAAAATTACAGATAAAGCCGCTGCGCTAAAAGACGAACTGTTTTGGACGGCTGCATGTTAACGCCGAGGATGGATTAAGGCAAGCCCAATGAGGGTCGTCAGACCGCCAACTTTAGTTGGGCTTTGTGGCTGAATGAAATGCGCGACTGAAGCCGGTACTCTGACGCCGGTTGGGCGGCCGTTTCATTTCTCATCATCGATCGTCAGCGCTCCTGCCAAATAAGCGATCTCGCCGTCGGCGCTTTGCAGCACGATGCTGTACTCACCCGCTGGAGTATTCCGCGCCACCGTGATTTCAAAGCTGATTGCCGTATAAGGCGTGTCGAATTGTTCTTCGATGACGCTCTCCGCATTGATGTTGATGAACGGTGAGGTTGATGAAACGCCGGCAGGCGACAAGCCGTCCACGCCCTCGCCGGCAACATAAATCCGAATTTTCTTCCCGCGCGCCAGAGGCAGCGCGACGGTGGACAATTCGCCGTTCATGCCGATAAGTCGGGGCGTTAATGCAGGTTCAGGATTCGCAGAAACGAAGAACCCGAGCGAGGTGGCTTTGTCCGGGAAGACGGCAATCAAATCCGTCGCTGCTTTCGTGGCGATATGCGTGCGAAACGGCGGCGTCGTATCCACTAGTCGCGCATACGATCCCCGCGCCGTCGCAATTTCTTCGGCTTCAACCGGTCCATCGAGGGACTGCCCGATCACGTGATAGCTGCCGCGCGGTAATGAATCGATCCGATATTCGCCTGATTGCAGCGTGACATTTCCGGCAACGACTCGTCCGGTGGCGGCGTCTTCAGCAAACACGTGCGCGCCAAAGACGGCTTGCGATGTTCCGCCGATCGATGTAGCGACGAGCCGTCCAGACAACGATCCGGTGCCCCCGCGCGGGCCATACAAAGCCCGCGCGCCGGCGATGTCGTCGTCCGACAGGCTGCGTTGGGTGAATGCGGGCAGACCGAACATCCCGTTCATCGCCTGTCGCGGCTGCATGGTCGCGCCGAGCACGGCCGAATGTTCGAGCCCGAGCAGATGACCTATCTCATGAGTGAAGGTTGATTCCAGATCGTATGTGCCAAAGGTGCCGTCGCTCGAAAACAGCACGTTGGGATTGAGCGCAATGTCGGCTTCGGTGATCGCGCCACTCGCATCTGAGAAAACGCGGGTGCGTCCCGGAATGTCTTCCGAAGCAAAGACGAACGCATTATCGGCTGACACCGTTATCAGATTAATGTGATCGCCGGAGTTCGGCGGACTGATCGTTTGCGCGGCCGACGTAGTCTCGAAAAACTGAACACTGGAAATGCTTGACCAGTGACGCAGGGCGCGCCGCGCCGCTCCGACCACATCGCTTCCGGTTTTTATATTTGCCGGCGGAGAATTGAGCGAAGACGAGAAGGCAATGATGATGGGTTGGGTCAACCAACGCCGCGCAACCACGCCGCTGCTGTCGCGATACTCGAGCGTGTAAGCACAAAGCGGCGCGTGCGCGCCGAGCAGCGCTATCAATGCAAAGATGGCACTGAGTCGTCTCCCAGTCATCCGCTGAGAACCTGTTTAGCTGCGGGCAACTCGCGATCTTTCGGCGAGTCGAGTCGGTAAATCAAATTACTGAGAACTCTTGCCGCTCGCGCGGCGAAACTGGCGCTAATCTTACCACGCTCGCCGGAAATAGTCGTTGCGTTTCCTGCAAATATCAAAACCCGCCCGGCTATCGCTCAACGGGTGCTTGCGGTATATTTGTTGGCCGCGAGCGGCGCCGGACGAATGGGCGCATCCAAGCTTTCCCAGAAGTGAATAACTCCAGGTTACAGCTTCGCAGCATCAATATTCGGCACCTCATTACGATGCGCACGACGGTCGTATTTCTACTACTAACGATGTTGTCGGTGGCGATTCTCTGGCCGTCGAGATCGCTGGCGGTCTATCAAATCCCCGCTGAGATTTCATCGAAGCATCAACGGCCGGAATTCGTACCGGGCGAAGTCTTAGTTCGCTTCAAACCAGGTCGCGCATTCGAAGGCACTGCCGTTATTAGCACGCCGCGAAAAGATCTATCTGCCGCGCCGTCGGACAATTCAGCCAATCCACTTCCAGTCGAAATCGATCGCTTCCAAGGATCAGAGATCGTCGATGGCTTGCGCATCGCGCGCACTGCGCCCGGCGATACGCTGAAAGCCGTCGAGGCGCTCAACGCGCGCGATGATGTGCTTTACGCCGAACCGAACTATGTTCGTCACATGGACGTCACGCCGAACGATCCATCATTCAGTCAACTCTACGCGATGCCACTAATCGGCGCGCCGCAGGCCTGGGACATCACGCAAGGCAGCCGAAACATCGTCGTCGCCGTAATCGACGAAGGTATCGATCGAACTCATCCCGACCTGCAAGCCAACATCTGGACCAATCCCAGTCCGGGCTCGATCTCAGGAATAAGCGGCGACGTAAATGGTTATGATTTTCGGGACAACACAGGAAACATAATTGCTGAACCTCACGCAACGCACGTTGCGGGAACCATCGGGGCTGTCGGTAACAACGCGACGGGTGTGGCCGGCGTGAATTGGCAAGTCAGTCTAATGTCGCTGCGCTTTATTTCCGAAGCTGCCGGAAACGGCACCGAGGCCGATGCAATCAAGGCCTACAACTACGTGAAACAGATGAAGGACCTTTGGGCCAGCTCGGGTCATACAAAGGGCGCCGATATCCGCGCCGTAAATGCAAGCTACGGCGGCGGCGGATACTCGCAGGCAGAGGCCGATGCGATCAATGCGATGGGCCAATCGGGCGTGCTCTTCGTCGCCGCCGCCGGCAATAGTGCTGCGGACGCTGATATTCATCCGAATTATCCCTCCGGGTATTCACTGCCCAATGTGATCTCAGTGGCCGCGACGACGAGCACCGACAGTCTTGCCGGGTTCTCGAATTTCGGAGCGCACTCGGTGCTGATCGGTGCGCCGGGAACGAGCATTTTGAGCACGTTGCCGAATAACACTTACGGAACTTTGAGCGGCACCTCGATGGCGGCGCCTCACGTTGCCGGCAGTGCGGCGTTGTTGTGCGCAAGAAATCCGAATCTTTCAGTTAATCAACTCCGGGCGTTGCTCGCGTTCAATGGCGACTTAATTGGAGCAATGCAAGGCAGATCGTTGACCGGCCGCCGTCTCAACGTTTTCAAATCGCTGCAAGCGATGAACGAGAACGACACGACGCCACCAGGAACCGTCACTAATTTCGGAGTCACATCGCAAAACGGCCGCAGCCTTAATCTTTCGTGGACTGCTTCGGGCGATGACGGCGCTGCCGGACAGGCGTCGCTCTACGACTTGAGTTTCATCGATCAGAGCACGAGCGCAGTTATTCCTTTGACGACCGTCGCGCCGGTCGCATCGGGCGGTAATCAAAGCGTGAGCGTGAGCATTCCCTATCGTCATACCGCCGGCACAATCCGCTTGCGTGAATTCGACAACGTCGGCAACGAAGGAACAGCAGCAACGACGACAGTCAGCGTGCCGGCAAACTTCGCCGATCCTTACACGACGGCGCTCGGTTCGAACGCGCCATTGTCTTCTGGCGGAACGCCTTTGGGACTGACCTTCGACGATCGTTATTTCGAGAATTACGCGTTGCCGTTTTCGTTTTCGTTCTACGGCCAGCTTTATAACTCAGTCACAATATCGACTAACGGTAATCTCTATTTCTCGAACCCACCGAAGCGCGGCAACGGCGATGCTGGCGACGTTCCCAGTTCAGCTGCCGATCTGACGCTGAATAAAATGATTGCCGGCATGTGGGACGATCTCGATCTGAGCCGCGGCAACGGTGCGGATGTTTACGTGGTCAAGCCGGACGCGACCCGGATCATTTTCCGTTGGCAAGGTGTGCAGTTCGGCGACGGTACTCCAATCAATTTCGAAATCGAACTAAAGAACGACGGCACGATTACGACGCGTTACGGATCCGGCAACACAAATTTGTTGCCCGTCGTCGGCATCTCGAATGGCGGGGCCGATCCATATGTAATTAGCCAGCTGACTTCGGAGATCAGCCCGATAACTTTGACGAACGCGCAAAGCGCAATCTTCACGCCGCGCACAACTGTGCAGCTCGCCTCTGCGACCTACACAGTCAACGAGGGCGCCGGTCACGCGAATATCACGTTGAGCCGTGCCGGCGATCTCACCAGTGCTTCAACTGTAAGTTTCGCCACCAGCGATAACGCCGGCAATCAGCCGTGCGCCAACGTAAACGGCAACGCCTCGTCGCGCTGCGATTACGTCACGACGTTCGGAGTTGCACAGTTCGGCGCGAACCAAAACTCAACGACCGTGACGATTCCGATCGTTGACGACGCGCTCATGGAGGGAAACGAAACCTTCACGGTTTCGCTGAGCAATGGCTTAGGCACTTCGATCGGCGCGCAGACCACGGCGACCGTTACGATCATCGACAACGACTCAGGCAATGGCGCGAGTCCCCTGATAGATACGTCATTCTTTGTACGTCAACAATACCTCGACTTCTTGAATCGCGAACCTGATCCGTCCGGCTTGCAATTCTGGACCGGCAACATCAATCAATGCGGCGCCGATGTGAACTGCACAGCGGTTCAGCGTATCAACACTTCGGCCGCATTCTTTCTCTCGATCGAATTTCAGCAGACTGGTTATCTTGTCGTGCGCGTTTACAAAGCCGCGTTTGGGAATGCCAATGGATCGTCAACGCTCGGCGGCGCGCATAATATCACGGGAGGCGTTCCCATAATTCGTCTCAGCGAATTTCTGCCTGACACACAGCGCATCGGCCAGGGCGTGATTGTTAATCAGGGTAATTGGCAACAACAGCTCGAAGATAACAAGAACGCGTTCATGGAAGAGTTCGTGCAACGCTCGCGCTTCGTGACGGCTTTTCCGGCAACCATGTCCACCGCAACATTTGTCGACACGCTGAACGCCAACGCCGCGGACAAGAATGGGGTGAAGCCTTTGTCTCAGAGCGAGCGAGACAATCTGGTGAACGCCTTGACGAACGGGACAATAACACGTGGAGGGGCCT
>DASQYL010000347.1:0-6033 GCA_035639235.1 Pyrinomonadaceae bacterium
TTCCATCGTCTGAAATCTTGACGACGCTCTTTCCCGATCTATTCGTAAAAACAACGGATGTTGCCTGCAACGCATTCCCGCCGTTATCGATCGACTTACCGTATCGATCGAAGATAAATGTTCGCGGATACGGACCCTCAACCGTCAATTGCTGATCCTGCAGATTGAGTACGCGCGGAACATCGAGTGCGCCGTCGCCGTCCTCATCCAATCGCACCGAATAGAACTGTGCATTGAGGATCGTGACTTCCGCCATCTGTCGCACATCCGTGGCGCGGCGGCGCATCGAGTCGCTGCGCGCTCGTTCGAGATAACCGGCAAATTGTTGCGCGGCGCCGGCGAGCGTGTGCGATTGTTTCGCGTGCATGATGGCAGTGAAAGCGTACGTAGCTAAGATGAGAACAATCACGGCCACAATCAGGAAATCCACGGTCGCGAATCCGGTATGTGTGTCTTGACGTTTCATGAACGTTCACCGAGTGCGTGCTGATCGATCCGTTTAGAATTCCCCGATGGCGACCACGCGTGGTCCAGGAGTAGCCAGGGCGCGGCGGACCCAGTCAGAGTCGTATTGAATACTCGACGTGCCTCCGCCGTCAGTGGTAAGCGTGGGTGCGAGAAAGTTGCCGCTATTGTTAAATTTTGCTATGAGAATCGATCCCAGCGTACTGCCGTTGCCGCCACCATGTCGGATCAGGATGCCGTCTCCGAGCACCAGGACTAACCCTTCGAAAGCAGCATTACCGTCCATAGTTAACGTGCCGGTGACTACGAGCAGGCCGGCGCCTCCCGCAGGCGGCAAAGTCGCATCGCCGTCGACAAACGTAATCTTTGGGGTGGTAGTCGAACCAAACTCGCTAGGTGGTGTGGCAGTGGTGTAATAGCGGCCGGCGTTGGTGGCGATCGTTCTCAACGCAATAACTGCTGCGCGAGCATTGTCGGCACTCTGTAGAAAACTCGGCAAATCTGAATTAGCAAGCTGGTCGAGTGCGGATGGGCTGCCCATGACCTGGTTAGCGGGCAAGCTATCGCCGACGAGACCGTTATAGTCGGCGGTGTTCGTGACACCGATCGCCGGCAAATTGTTTCCCGCAGCGTTGTCAAATCCGGAGTACGAATAGACAGCACTGCTGCCTACCGAGATGCTCGCGGCGCTGCCATCGTCTGCGCTGCGAAGAGTGATCGCGCTGACGGGTGTGAAATCGAATGCGGCCCGGGCGATCAGGAGTTGCAGTTGCTTCTGGGCGGCGCGCGGTCCATAGCCGTTTATCTTCGCCACCAGACGCTGCGGTTGCGGCGACGTGACGGTTACCGAAAGCGGTGTCGCGCCGTTGCTGTTAAGGGTGGCGGCGCTGCGCGTATAGACGGTGCCGTCGAGATTGTTTGAAAGGGTCGGGAAAGTCACGGTCACAAAACTGCTCGTGCTGGTGATGCTCCCGTTCAGCGTGCAGTTGATGTCGAAAGACGTAGCCCACGGCGCCGTCTGAGTGATTGTCAGCTTGAATGGCTCGTTGCTTAGGGTGTAGCCACTGCCTTGCACATCGCTGATTGTGAATTTTCCCAGCGTGCTGGTTCCGGAACTGGTGATGCTGGTGGACGCCTGTGGCACGTAAGTGAGCGTTGCCTTATTGCTGCTGTTATTGAACTGATGAGAAATGCTCCCGCCGTAATTGGTGAATCCACCCGAAGTAGAAAACGTGACCGTCTGTGAATTGTCGGGATCGCTTATCTGCGCGCTGAAGGCCAGGCCGGTAATCGGCGAATAGTTAGAGGTGAGCGTAACCCGATCAGTGTAAGTGGCATCGTAGCTCAACCAACGTGACAGCCGCGGGTTCGAGGTATCGCCCGACACGTTCGATGTTGATTGCGTTGCCGCTTTCTTAAAGCTGATCATGTTCTCAGGTGCGATCGACCCGGTCGGGTTAGTGGCGAACAGCGGATTTGGCGCAACGTTGCCGCGCATCACGCCGAGCACCTGTTGCGCGCCGGCTTCGGCGGCGTAGTAAGCCTTGGTCTCGGCGGCCATGTCGGCGGTGTTGGCCGTCGACATCGACGTGATCAGAATTAGAGATCCGCCCGCCATCAACAACGGGATCGCTACCATCAGAACGGTAATCAGGGCAGCGCCGCGTTCATCTCTCAGTCCGCTTTTCCTGTTTGCTACTCGGGTGTTTTGCATGATCGACCTCATCGATTTCGCCGACAAACTAATACGTGTACAACTCTGAATTGCGCAGCGCGATGTCTGAAGTTAGCTGCACTTTCGAGGCTGGTTGATAACCGGGTGCGCCCGGCGTCGAAACCGCCGGCAACTGCACGCACACCGTCATGACCACGTATTTGGCGCCGGCTTTCTGCGCGACCTCGCCAACCGGATTCCCGAACGAATCGCGCACGTCGGTGATGTCGCAGGTGCCTGAGGTGTAACTGACTTTGTCGGCGTAGTAATGAAGATTCAGCGCATCAACTCGGTTCGCCAGAATCATCTGTTGCGCCGAAGTGTTTATGTCGAGGCGCACGATATAGCTGTTGCTGTTGTCGGTGTAAAGAAAATATTTAATGTCCTCGTCGCGATCGACAGCGGAATTACTGGTGGTTTCGCCCGACGCGGCGTTGAGATTCGCGCGCACTCTGATCGAAGTTGTGCCCGAGTCCGCCTCCACAATGCCGTTGTCGGTCAGCGCATAACCCGAATTCGCGATCTCTCGCGTCATCAAATTCAAGCCCCGCTGCGTATCGGCGAGCGCTTCGGTTCGTTGATTCTCGCGGGTGCGAATGCTGAACGAGCCGGCGAGCAGCGCACTCGTCAATCCGACCATCACCAACGTCACGGTCATCGCGATTACCAACTCGGCAATCGTGAAACCTGCTTCACCATGTTTTGTTTCCGGCGCCGTCATAATTTTCTTTCGATATTGATAATTGCTAGACACCTTCGTATGGCCCGGTCGATGGAGCTGCGCGTTCTGAAGTAATGGTCGCGGGCGTATTGGCCCATTGATTGGTGCTTACCGGCGTGACGGAAATCGTAATAATTTTCAGCGTGGACGAGCCGCCGCAATCGGAAGTCGCGCAAATCGTCGTGGAGATCGTATAGCTTCGTCCGGCGCTCGTGACGCTTTCGGTTGTCGTCCCAGCCGCCATCGAGGTGTCGGAATAGGGAGTCCGCCGCAGCCGCTCCAATCGCTGTTGCGCGATCGCCAGCGCTGCTGCGCGATCGCCACTACCAGAGTTGTAGTTGGTGGCATAGACGAATAAGGAAGCGGTCGCCAGCGTGACGACCATCATCACGATCAACGCGATCGAAGTTTCTAGCAGGGTAAAACCTTTTTCGTTATTCTGATCTGCGCCGTCAGTTGGGCGTCGCATGTCATCTCTCTTCTTGGTCATCGGTTTAGGCCCCTGGTTAATTCGTTACGGTCAACAGAACCGTGAGGGTCGTGCACGGAGAATTGAAATTTACCGCGAACGTTCCCCGAGTGTTGTTGAGTGAGCTAAGGCCGAAGCTGACGGAACTGCCGCCGGTTACGGTCTGAGTTGCAGGCGTGACTCTTATGTTGATCGGCGCCTGCACGCTGACGGTTCCGGTATTTGTCGCAGTCACCGTGACGGTGGCCGAGCTGCCGCCGTTCTTTCGAATCGCAATCGATGAAGGGTTAGCCGTGTCCGTGCAGCCAATGCCGCTGCCGCTGATGGGCGGGCCGGCCGTGCCGCCGCCGCTGCCGCTGCAATCGACTGTGTTGTTATGGACGCCGCTGCCCGTCACCACGGCTGTCGATTCAACATCGGACGTCCCGCTCACGGTTGCATAACTCGCGCTCGGCATCACATCGACGTTACTGTTGACCGTTACGTCACCAGCGTCCGACACATCCACCCATGATTGTTCGCCGCCGCTGTTCTGAACTGCGAAGGTCAACGTGCACGCAGAAGTGCGCCCACGCCAATTGAAGTTCACGGCCGGCAAAGGTGTGCTAATGATCGCTACGCCTTGTTCGAAGGGAATGGTTCGCGTCGAGACGGTTCCCGACCCGGCGAAGTCCATACTCACGACGTACGTGCCGGTATCGGTGAACACGACGCTCGAGGTGCCGTGTCGCCGGATGGCATCGATACGCGCCTTTTCGAGATAACTCGACAATTGACGCACAGAGTTTTGCAGTCGCAGGGACGCCTTCGCTGAGGTCAAACTCATAACTGCGAAGCCGCAAATCACGCCCATGATGGCGACGGCGATCGCGGTTTGCAGAATCGTAAAACCGCTTTCACCTCGCGACCACTGCTGAGTCCTTTTATTACGCCTTATTCGCACGAGACTCTCCGGGATAAACATCAATCAAACCGCAAGGACTAAGGCGGGCAACGCCCAAGCTCTTTAACAACAAGCGTGCCAACTCGGGCGATGCTGAAAATTCGTCGGTTTTAGAAAAAGAATGAGGACTGACATGTGTCTGCCGTTACCGTACGTTACAGCCAAGAGAAGGCGAATTCCTAACGCGGAGAGATCTAACCCGCGTGCAGCGGCAGGGTGATCTCGAAACGCGTGCCTTTGCCTGGTTCACTTTTCACGTTAATCGTGCCGCCGTGATTCTCAATGATGCCGTGCGAGGCTGAGAGGCCGAGGCCGGTGCCGCTGTCGCCCTTAGTCGAATAGAACGGCTCAAAGATTCGGGCGACGACTTCCTTCGACATCCCGACTCCCGAATCTTCGACCCACACAAACGCGTGGCGTTCATCCTTGCGGGCGCCGACGTTGATCAACCCGCCGTTGGGCATGGCGTCGACGGCGTTGAAGATGAGATTCAGCGCCACTTCGCGCAGCTCAGAGACGTTCCCCAAAGTCATCACGCTGGCTAGCGCATCGATTTCGATTTCGATTGACCCGCTGCGAGTCGCCGATTTTGATTGCCACTTCGGCCGCGAGATTTCCACGCTTGATTTCACGACTTCCGTCAAATCAACCGGCACCGCCGTGCGCGTCGTATCGCGGCGCGAGAAATCCAGAAGGCGTTGCAGCGTCGCCGAGCAATCGCGAATCGCCTGCATGATGATCTTCAGGTGCTTGTTCTCGGCGTCGTGAATCGACATCAATTGCGAACGTCCCTGGATGACCGTCAGCGAGTTGTTCACGTTATGTGCGACGCCCGCGGCCAGCTCGCCCAGCGCCCGCAACTTGTCGGAACGCGCCGCGCGTTCGCGCGCCAGTTTTCGTTCCGTCATGTCGCTCATGAAAACCATCGCGCCGCTGATATTTCCGTCCTGCCACAGCGGCGAAGCGTAGGCATCCATGTATCGCTCGCGGCCGTCACCGCATTGCGTCGTGATTTCCGTCTGGCTTTCTTCGCCCATCAGCGCGACTTGCAGCATCGCCCGCGCGTCGTCTTGCGATTCGCCAACGACAAACGTGCAGAATTCACGGTTCAGCACGACTGACGGCGTGAGGCCGGTGCCAATCTCCGCGCGTTTGTTCATCCACGTCACGCGCAGCTCGCTGTCGATCGTATAAATTTCCGCCGGCGCGAGATCGACGAGGCTCGCCAAAGACGCGCGATGCTTATTCGCTTCGCGTTCGGCATTTCTCAATTCCGAAATGTCGCGCGCGATCACCAGGCACTGCGCTGACTGATTACCTATGCGCGGCATCGCCGGGATCACGCGCACCAGCAACTGCCTATTCGGATCTTGCTTTAACGAAATCTCGACCTCAACCGCCGCCCCACGTTCAAACGCGCGATCGACAATGCACTTGCCCTCATCCACCTGCCAGAACATTTCACAGCAGCGACGGCCCGTCAAAAACAGGCGCTGCGCCGCCTCCAGCCGTTCAGCCCGATGATTCAGACGCATCAGACGCCGGTCCTCGCCAAAGACATAGACCGCATCGGAAGTAGCATCGAGCATCGACTCCCAAATCTGTTCCGACGCGACATATTTCGAGCACAGCGCCGTCTGCGCATCGAGTTGCCGCTTCAAGCTGGCAAGTGGATCCGGTGTAGTTGGTTGGTTAGGCAAAAGTGAGTCGGGATTTGTCAT
>DASQYL010000348.1:0-8310 GCA_035639235.1 Pyrinomonadaceae bacterium
GCCAAAGGATCCAATTACCGATGCCAAGGATTGGAACGTCGTCACCGGGGATGATCCGTACTCGACCGAAGGCGGCACCGGCGTCACGGACATTCACAGCTCTTCCAGCGAAGTTTCGACTGAAGGCACACCGTATAGCGAATGGTAGAAGTTTTGATTTTCGAGTTTTGATTTTCGATCTCATTGGTTGCTGCACCGGCAATCAAAAATCAAAAATCGCAAATCATAAATGGCCGCGAATCCCATACACAAACTAGTCAAAGCGCGCTTTCCATCTGCCGCAGTTGGGATCGAAAGCGACGTCGCGTCGGTGGTGCAATTGGACCGCACGCGCGGCACTTTTGTGATCCGGCGCGCAGCGTCGCTCAGCTTACCAGCAGGATTAGTCAAAGCGAGTTTCGATCAACCGAACGTGTCAGCCCCGTCGGAGTTCGCCTGGGCGCTGACCGATCTGGTAACCAGCGCGGGCCTTTTGCGACAGCGCAAATTCTCGGCGTCTCTGCCGGAAGCAACTACCCGATCCGCCGTGGTCACGATCGAAGGCAAGCCGTCCTCGCGCCGCGAAAGCGAAGAGATGTTCGAATGGAAGCTTGAACGCAGCTTTGGCCTGCCGCTCTCAGAGCTGCGCGTATCGCGCGAGCAGATGACGCCGGATGTGCAGAAGCAGACTCGATATCTGGTGAACGCGATCAAGCGTGACGTGCTCGCGGAATACGAATCGTTGTTTCGCTCGCTACGTTGGCACGTTGGTTTGATCCTGCCGCGACACACCGGCGAGGAGCAGTGGTTGCGCAACGGCAAGGGCGGCGATGGCTTGTTACTGAGCGCCCATAATGACGGATTTACTGCCGTCTTGATGCGCGGCGAAAAACCGTTGGCGGTAAGAACCGTTTTCTGCGACGCCGAGGAACAAGAGGACGAGCTTCATCGGATTCTATTGTTTTACCGCAATCGCGTCGGTGCCGCGGAATCAACTTCGGTTGATCGATTGCTGATCATTGGCGAGCGTGTCGACAAAAAACGCATCGCTGCAATTGCGCGCGAAGCCTTTGGCGCTCATCTGCGAATGCTCAGCTCAGTTGACGTTGGCTTAACGGTGCCAACGAACAACCTCGATTTCGACACCATCGCGGCGCCGGCAGGTCTCGCGCGAATGGCCTGGTGAGAATTTGGATTTCTGCCTGCCTCTGCGACATCCTCTGTGTCCTCGGCGGTGGTTCAAGGCTTAAAGGATCAAACCGCAGAGAAACCAGAGGACTTCGCAGAGGAGAAATAGAGAACCTGAAATTAGGAAACTTTCGCGCAACCACGCACGTAGAACCGAAGCAATATGAGCACTGCCGCTTCATTGCTGAGATTTGCTCACTTGGCTGACGTGGACCTCGTGCAAACGGCGGTCGCCGGACGCGAAGCCTCGTTTGAAGAATTAGTGCGCCGCTATCAACGGCCCATCGCGGCTTATGTCTATCGCATGGTCGGAGACTATGACGCCGCGCTCGATCTTACTCAGGAAGTCTTCATCAAAGTTTATAACTCGCTCGCCCGTTATCGATCGGAATTTAAATTCTCAACCTGGATCTACAAGATTGCTCATAACGCGGCCATCGATCATCTGCGGCGTCACGCGGTGCGTGAGCAAGCGTTGACCGCCAGCGTCGATGGCGAGCGCCGCGAGGTCACGATCGAAAGCCGGAGACTGACGCCCGAGCAGGAGAGCGAATACAAAGAGCGTCGATCCGAAATTGAATCGGTTGTCCAATTGTTGCAGCCGTCGTATCGCGAGTTGATCGTTTTGCGTCATTCACACGATTTGAGTTACGACGAGATCGCCGAAGTCACCGGGCTGCCGTTGGGTACAGTCAAGAACCGGCTCTTTCGTGCGCGCGAAGCCATGCGCGACCTGCTGGTCCAGAGAGGAATCGACCGAGCCTGAAGCAATGGACGACGCCCACGACACCTGTCAATCGGAGGAGACCGCCGCTTATCTCGACGGTGAGTTGAGCGGCGTCGCCCTCGATCGATTCGAACGGCATCTGAAACAATGTTCGACCTGCGCCTCAGAATTGCGTGTTCAGCGACAGCTACTCTGCACCCTCGACGTGGCTTTCAACGATTCGCGATCATTCGAATTGCCGAGTGACTTTACGCGAGTAGTGACTGCCAGTGCCGAAAACGATCTGAGAACGATTCGTCATCGTCACGAGCGCCGGCGCGCGCTGCAATTGTGCGCGCTGCTGGCATTGGTCTCGTTCGGTTTGTTGGGCGCGGCCACGCGGGCGCTGGTGTTCGATCCGCTGCGATCATTCCTACGCACGGCGCGCGTTTTATCTGATTTCGCGTGGCAAGCATTTTCCGATGCTACGGAGACGGTGCTGGTCCTGATTCGGATGATTGGGCGGGCCGTGTTTGCTGCTCAACCTGGCTCCCGAGTTTGGCTCGCGGCCGTGTTTCTCATTTGCCTCTGTTGGCTCTCGCTGTTGATCATTAGATACCGCCGCGCTGAGATTGTTGAATAGGAGTTGTCCCGTTCAATGATCGCCGCTCAAGTCCTGCCGTCCCGCGCAACTGAACACGTCGTAAACTTATCAAAATGTGTAAGGCGCGCGGTTGTGCTTTGCGGTGTGGCGCATTTCCTGATCGCGCTGGTCGCGGCACAGCCGGCCGCGAGCGAACCTCCGAACGATCCCCAAGCGCGCGTGATCGACGGTGTCGTCAACGCGACGGTATTCGGCATGGGCCAATCGATTCGCATTACCGGCACTGTCAAAGAAGGCGCGATGTCGTTCGGCGGCGACGTCATCGTAGAAGGCTCGGTCGACGGCGATGTGGCGGCGATTGGCGGCTCAGTGATACAACGTCCCGGCGGCCGGATCGGTGGTGACGTGATCGTTCTTGGCGGGATCTATCATCATGACAAAACCGCGCCCAATCGAGATCCGAAGAGCGTGACGATCATGTATGCGGGCTATGAGGATCAACTACGCCATCTAATGCGCGAGCCATTCAGCGTATTGCATCCGCAATTCTCGGCGGTCTTTTTCGGCACGCGTTTGCTGGCGATTTTGATTTGGTTTGTAATTGCCTTAGCCCTGACTGCGGTAATGCCTAACACGATCAGCCGTGGCGTGACCAGGTTGCGATTGACCAGTCTGCGCGTCGCATTGATCGGCTTAATCGGAGCCGTGGCGATCACTCTGGGCGTCGCGGGGAGCCTGTGGTTGTTGCCTTCGATTTTCGGCGCGGCGATTTCCGTGATGGCGCTGCTGCTCGTGATTGTCGCCACGGTTTTCGGCCGCGTAGTGATTGTCGCTACGACGGGTCGTTGGTTGCAACGAAAATTCTTGCCGCAGGCCGCCTCAGAGTCGGTTATGCTCTTGCTGGGCGTGACGTTCTGGATCGTGTTGTCCTCAATTCCTTATGTTTGGCCTTTCGTTCAAGCGGGATTGCTCGTCGCCAGTCTGGGCCTCGCTTTGACGGCACGTTATCGCGTGAGTTGGAGAACCAGCGAGCGAGCCAAAGCCTGAGCGCGACCGCGGTATGTCGCAACTATTGAAAAGCGTGCAAGCATCGGAGCCGACAGATGATGTTCTGGTTGCCGCAGCCGCTTCTGGTGATGAGGGCGCATTTGAGCAGTTGTTCGAGCGCCATCGCCGGCAGGTGGCGCGGGTGGCCAGCCGTTTCTTCACTCAACGCGAGCAGATCGAAGAGATCATCCAGGACAGTTTCACCAAAGCTTACTTTGCACTCGGCAGTTATCACGGGACACATGCGGCATCGTTCAAAGCGTGGCTCGCACAGATAGCCATCAACTGCTGTTACGATCATTTGCGGCGCGCACGGCGTCGTCCGGAGCAGGGCTTCGGCGATATCGAAGAGACCGAAGCACAGGAGTTTGCGGCGCAATTGCGCTCGCCGCCGCGCGACGTCGAAACAGAACTGGTGTCGCGGGACTTGGCTGCGAAGCTCTTGTCGCGTTTAAGCGCGGACGATCGGCTGGTGTTAACTTTGCTCGACGTAGAAGGTTTCTCGGTGGCGGAAATTGCGGAAGTGACGAAATGGTCGATCTCAAAAGTAAAAGTGCGCACCCATCGCGCGCGCGCGAATCTGCGACGCGTGTTGCAGCGTTATCTATAACTGGAAGAGATCGGAAACGGCCGGAGATTTTTTGTAACTTCCCGTGGCTTTTTATCGTCTTTTCGTGATGAGCGCGGTAAACTAATGCCGCAGGAGACGTGTCGAGATGTTTAAATCAGACGCTCACAAAACGGAAGAGTTGGACCGAGTCGGAAAACTTTTGCTTAAGTCGGCCACGGCTTCGGAAGCCGACACTGAGGCGGCCGCGTCATCACCGTTTCTGCTCACTCGCGTGCGTGCGGCGATTGTTGAAGAGCGCCGCAATGAAGATTCGCGCGGTTGGTTGTCGCTGATACAGATTGCCTGGCGCGCGGTTCCGGCGATGGCGCTGATTGCAATTCTGGCTGGCGCGCTGACGGTTTGGACAACTCCAGTGGCGACTCCGGTCGCCCAGACCGACGATGAGCCGTTGATTGGCGCGCTCGAGCCGGGCGTTGAGCAGACGGTGCTCGCGAGCCGTAACGGACTAACCCGCGAAGACGTTTTCAACATCGTCGTCGAACGTAATTACGAGGCGAACTCGAAATGACAATGCAAGGTCACACAACTCTGAAGGTTTGGCTGGTGCTGGTGGTCGTATTTGTGTTGGGTGCATGCACCGGCGGCGCCATCACCGGTTTTTATCGCGCGATGACCCGGCCTGGAAAGACCAATTCGGCGAGCCGGATTGAAAGGCTGCGCAGCGACCTGAATTTGAATGACGATCAAATGAAGTCAGTCAGTGCGATTCTCGATGATACTAAGAATGAGTACAAAGCCCTGCGGGCAGAAGTGAAGCCACGCTTCGATGAGCCGCGGCAGAAAGCTCGGGCCAAGATTCGTGCATTGTTAACGCCCGAGCAACAACAGAAATTCGATGCGATGATTGCGCAACAGGACGCGCAGCGCGAAGGCGAGCAAAAGAAGCAGCATTAATAATTCCATTATTCGGATCGTCGATCCATTCTTTAGGCAGTCATCTGCTTCGTTAAATCAAAACTTTTTTGCAACCAACTCGGTTGGACGGGCGTAAATAATGATTACTTTCAAAACTCACGAGTGTACGACTATGCGCGCAATTTCAATTTTAATTTCAGGTTTGATTTTGATTTGTTCCGCGGCCCTGGCTGCGGCCCAGTCCGATCCGTCTATTAAAGCGACGCAGGTTGCCGGCAAGGTCACCGAAATCAACGCATCAGCGGGCCAAATTACGATTAAGACCGCGGCAGGATCGGTGGTGTTGGCGAAAGTCAGCGAGAAGACGACTTATCAACGAATTCCGCCGGGCGAGACCGATAAGAGTAAGGCCGAGGAAACGTCGCTGACCGAGATTACAGTAGGTGACGGAGTGGTGGCGCGAGGATTTGTCGCAAGCGATCAGAAGTCAGTTCCCGCGCAGCAAATTTTCGTGGTCAGCCAATCGGATATCGCGAAGAAGAACCAGGCGGAAAAGTTGGCGTGGTCGCGCGGAGCCAAGGGCATCGTCACCTCGGTGAACCCTTCGACGAAAGAAGTCACCGTCGGTAGTCGCGCGCTTAACGGCACACAGCAATCGGTCATCGTCGCCGTTGATAAGGCGAAGATCAGGCAATACCCGCCGGATTCGATTCCTAAGTATGAAACTGCAAAGCCGGCTCAGTTCGAACAGATCAAAGTCAATGATCAGTTCAACGCCAAGGGTGAAAAGTCAGCGGACGGAACCCATCTGGCTGCGCAGGAAGTCTTGTTCGGCACGTTCAAAATAGCCGGCGGCACCGTTACGGCAGTGGACGCTGCGACCAACACCGTGAAGATAAACGATCTCACCACCAAAAAGCCGCTGACGATTGTATTCAAACCTGAATCGATCATTCGTCGGGTGCCGCCGCAATTCGCGATGATGTTGGGAGGCGCCGGCGGGCAGGGTGGTCCGGGTGCCGGCGGCCCTGGCGGCGCCGGTCCAGGCGGACAGGCTCGTCCGCAAGGTGAAGGTCAGGGTCAGCGGCCGCAAGGCGCCGGTCCGGGTGGGCCAGGTGGCGGTGGTCCAGGCCGCATGGGTGGCGGCGGCACAATGGCTGACATGCTCGAGCGCTGGCCGACTATCACTATCAATGATTTGAAAGTTGGAGACACGATCTTGATGTCCAGTCTCCAGGGTTCTGATCCGACGCAGTTGACTGCGATTCAGCTCGTAACCGGCGCTGACACTTTATTGGCTTTGGTGGCTGCTCGGCAACAGGGTGGACAGGGCCGCGGACAGGGGGGCGGTGGCGTCGATTTGAACGGCAGTTTTGGCGGCATGTTTGGCGGTCTTGGTGGGCCGTGATCGATTTCCTCTGATTTCGGCAGTTTGGATTTCAGAGCAACCGCGGACAGCGAAAGGATCTTCCCCCAGATCGCCCGCGGTTGCTTTCTATGTGAGAGAGAATGATGAAAATGAGAAAAGTTATAACCGCGATTTTGTGCGTCGCCTTGGTCTTCGCGCTTTCGATGGCGGCGATGGCGCAAACTCGCGCCACGTTGCGTGGCTCGATCACGGATGAGGTTGGCGCATCGATTGTCGGAGCGACCGTCACCTTGACTGATGCGAACGGTGTGGCCAAGACCGCCACGACCAATAACGACGGCGCGTATTCATTTACAAATCTGGCGCCGGGCAAATACAAAATCTTTGCTATTGCGACCGGCTTCGCCGCGTCAGATCCAACAAATGTCGACGTCGCTGCGAACCGTCGCGATCCGGTGAACATCTCTTTGAAGATCGCCGCGATTGAAACGCAGGTGAAAGTCAACGCCGACAATCCGGTCAGCACCGACCCGAACAACAATGCGAATCAACAAGTGATCACCGGCAAGGATCTCGATGCCCTGCCGGACGACCCCGATGATTTGGCGGCGGCGTTGCAGGCGCTCGCCGGGCCTTCGATGGGTCCGAACGGTGGCCAGATTTTTATCGATGGTTTCTCGGGAGGCAACCTGCCGCCGAAGGAAGCCATTCGCGAAATTCGCATCAACCAGAATCCGTTTTCGCCAGAAAACGATCAGCCTTCAGCGCGTATCGACATCCTGACGCGTCCCGGGACCGACAAGTTCCGCGGCAGCGCTTCGTTCAATTTCACCGATGAAAGTCTGAATTCGCGTAATCCTTTTTCGGTTAGCTCGAGCAAGCGCGCTCCCTATCAGCAAAGGCAGATCAGCGGCAGCATCAGCGGTCCGATCGTGAAGAAGAAAGCTTCGTTCTTCCTCGAAGCAAACCGCAACGCTACGGATGAGAATGCGCTTATCAATGCGACCGTTCTGGATGCCAATTTTAATCCGCAATTTGTCGGCCAGGCCGTCGTGACCCCGATAAAAAATGTGAACATCGGTCCGCGCTTGGATGTTGCGATCAATCCGCGCAACACGCTGATTGCGCGCTATAACTATTCTCGGCGGTCGGAGCTGGTTGGGGTGGGTGGTTTTAGTTTGGCGTCGCGAGAATATACAACTCAATCGACGAACCAAAACATCCAGTTGACTGAGACGGCGGTCGTTAACGCCGCGACGATTAACGAGACGCGTTTCCAGTATTCTCACAACCGTAGCTTATCGAGCAGCAACAACACCATCCCCGGGCTGAGCGTTAGCAGTTCATTCAGCGGTGGCGGATCAACAGTCGGGCAGTCCACGAGTACGAATAAGCGTTGGGAGTTGAACAACTTCACGCAGATTCAACACGGCATGCACACGTTCAAGTTCGGCGGCCGCGTTCGCGGTGTGAAGATTGATGACATCAGCCAGAGCAATTTTGCCGGTTCTTGGAGCTTCACGGGTGGAATTGGCCCGGATTTCAACAATCCAGTTACCGGCGTTAACTTTGTGCTTACGAGCCTCGAACGCTATCGTCGCACGCTCTTTATTCAACAAAACGGTTTGACTACAGCGCAGCGGAATTTCTGCGGAGCCACTACGAGTGTGACTGATTGCATTCGCTTGCTCGGGGGTGGTGCTTCCGGGTTCAGCATTAACCAGGGAAGTTCGATTGCCGGTGTTTCGCAGACTGATTACGGCGTTTACTGGCAGGACGATTGGCGCGTGAGGCCAAACATCACTTTCAGTTACGGCCTTCGTTACGAAAATCAAACGAACGCCAATAGCAAATTCAACTTCGCGCCACGTCTCGCTTTTGCCTGGTCGCCCGGCGCTGCGAATTCGACGAAACCTCCGAAGACAGTGGTG
>DASQYL010000349.1:0-17861 GCA_035639235.1 Pyrinomonadaceae bacterium
ATCACCGCCTGTCTTTATCAAACCGGGCAATTCAAGCGCGCGGACGCGACGTACGTTTGGGGAATTCTCGCGGGTTCGACTGTCGGTCTATTGGCGTCGACTCTGGGCCGGCTTTACGCATCAACTTATTACGCGCTGCACGATACGAAGTCGCCTTTGCGTTATGCGATTATCCGCGTGACATTGACTACCGGCCTCGGATATTTGTTTGCGATTCCGTTGCCGCCAATCCTGGGCATCGATCCGAAGTGGGGTGTTGCCGGTTTGACCATTTCCGCCGGCATTGCTGGATGGGTCGAATTCGTTTTACTGCGCCGCAAGATGAATCGGAGAATCGGACAAACAGGGCTGCCGATTTTGTATGTGATGAAGCTCTGGGCCGGCGCCGCCATAGGCGCGGGAGTAGCCTGGGCCATCAAGCTGGCCATGGGCATCCATCATCCGATCGTATTTGCCGCGCTGGTACTGATTCCTTACGGCCTGGTCTACTTCGCGGTAGTTGGATGGTTGCGGGTCGAGGAAGCTAACGTGGTGATCAGGCGGTCACTAAGAATCGTGGGAATAAAAAAACCGAGACGACGTTAGTCGTTCGTGCCTTCGCGTTCTCTCAGATTATAGCGATCAATTTTCAAATAAAGCCCACGACGAGTTAACCCGAGTTCGCGCGCGACGCGCGAGATATTTCCTTTATGCCGCCGCATTGCGTCAGTGATCATTCTTATCTCTACTTCTTCGAGCGCTTCGGCGAGACTGACGTTTTCAATCGGGACGACTTGCGATCGGCCGCCGCCCTGCGCTGTTACTGAGATGTTGACACCACCCGGCGGGACCGTGGGGACGCCCATCTGCCGCAGTTCCGGCGACAAATGTTCAGGCGTTATGACCGTTCCGTTTTCAGCGCGCGCCACTATGCGCTGCACCTCGTTGCAGAGCTGGCGCACGTTGCCGGGCCAATCGGCCACCATCAAGAGATCGACAGCCTGCGGAGTTACTTGAATATCGTGTCGGCCGAACTTAGATGAGTAATGGTTGATGTAATAGTTAACGATCGTGGGAATCTCTGACCGTCGCTCGCGCAAGGGCGGCACGCGCAAACGAATCACATTCAGCCGGTAATAAAGATCTTCACGAAACTTACCCTGGGCAACTAAATCTTCGAGGTCCGTGTTGGTAGCGGCGATGATCCGAACGTCGATTTGCGCCGGCTTCTGTTCGCCTAACGGCTGAATCTCTCCTTCCTGAAGAAAGCGAAGCAGCTTTGGCTGCACGTCGAGCGGCAAGTCACCAACTTCGTCGATAAAGAGTGTGCCACCCGCGGCGGAACGAATCACACCGGGAGAGTCGTTTACCGCGCCGGTGAAGGCGCCGCGCTTATGACCGAACAGATAGCTTTCCGAAAGTTCCTTAGGGACCGCCGTGCAATTGAACGGCACGAAGATTTTTTCGCGGCGCGCCGAGAGCGCGTGAATTGCGCGCGCTACCAACTCTTTTCCAGTTCCCGATTCGCCGGTGACCAGCACTGTCACGTCGGACGAACGAATCTTATTCACCTCTTCCACCAGGCGCGTCATCGCCGGACTTGAATGGATAAAGCCCGGCATCAGCCCCGCTCCGGCGCTGCCATCCTGCGGCTCGGTGGTTTGCTCGGTCGAAGTTCTGGCGCGTAAGGCGCACACGTCCATACCGAGTTCCACGACGCGCAACAATGGATCCAAAGGCAAGCCGCCAGAAAGTTGAGCAGATTCGGCAGGCGAGATGAGCAGCGTCGCGGGAAGCGAACTTCTTGATTTAAGTGTAAGGATCTTGACGTTACGTCGACGCGCAAAATTTCGGTTCGCGGCATCGTCATCAATCAACGCGAATTCGGCTGCTACCATTGTCGCATCGTCAGCGTTATAACCATGCGCCACCACAAGCTTCTGTTTTTGCTCCTCATCGGGTTCCACAACCATAACCTGCTTTGCCGTGGTTTCCTGTTTGATAACTGCCGCAAGCTCGCGCAGTAACAGCGCCCGTGAGGCGACAGCTTCGGCCAGGCGTAAGGTGATCAGTTGAATGGCCGCTTCTCGCTGCCGCTCCTGCTGTCTGGGCGATCGATCCCATTCCGCACGCGCAGCCTCAGCGCGCTCAAGGTCGCGACGCGCACCAAGCTCGCGGAAAATATTTATTGCGCGAGATAAATGCTCCGTCGCCAGTTCGGATTGTGCCAGCATGTAGGCGCGCCCTAAGTCAAAATGCGCACGCCCAGTGCGATAGCGATCACCCAACAATTCAAACATCGATATGCAACGGCCGAAGTGTTGGGCAGCCGTGGTGGGCTCGAATTTTTTCAAAGCCAGCAGGCCCTGCAGGCGATGAGCCTCTCCACTGTGAGCAATAGCTACGGGCAAGTCGGAAGTTTGCTCAGTTAATTTCTCCAATCCCGCGGCACAAGCATTGAGGTCTCCCATTTGCAAGTTGCTCTCAGCAAGCAGCAACTGTGATTCTACGGTGGCATGCGGATCGTGAGCCTCTTCTGCCAATTCGAAGAGCTGCTTCGCATAATCCTGCGCCACATCGGGTTCTCCAATGGCCAGATGGAATCGTCCAATCGTGCTAAAGGCTTGGCCGCGATACCACTTGTTCCTTCCCTGACTCGCCAGTGCGGTCGCGCGTTCGAGATAACTTCTCGCTTCCTCCATATCACCGCGGAGCATGCACAAATCGCCCAGCGAGTCGAGAGTCATGGGGATCTTCTCGTCGTGCTCGTCAACTTTGGTGATTAGTCTCAACGCTTCCTGTAATACTTCTTCCGCGCGCTGCCACTGGCCAATTAGCGTTAGGTTGACACCTAAATTGTTATAGGCGATGGCCGCCATCATCGTGTGGTCCGAATTCTCGTAATATCCAAGCGCCTTCTCGAGATACGAGATTCCTTCGTGCGGTCGCTTGAGATAGAAGCAAGCGCCGGCCATGTTCGAATAGATCTTTCCGAGGAAAAAAGTCGCTGGGTGATCGCCTATCAACTGGAGGGCTTGCTCAAAGTGTTTGAGCGCAGACTCATTGTAGCCCTCATCCTGGTCCGACAAGGCAATGCCGAAATACGCTTCGGCCAAACCGCGCCACTCGCCGGTCGAGCGATGAATTTCAAGCGCCTGGCGTGAATACTCCCGGGCAATGGAATATTCGCTGATGCTTCGGTAGACTCGCGCTAGAGCGGTCAATACTGCGGCCTTGCCATGATCGTCCCCCAACTCGCGGAGCGTCGCCTGCAATAAAGCAATCGCCTTCGGGTGATCACCGCAATAGTTATAAGCGATGCTGATCTGAATCTTCAGCTTGAGCGCTAAATTCGGCGGGAGGCGCTTTCGCGCTTTCTCGTCCTCGTACATCTCCATTGTCTGCAGCGACATGCGATAGTCGCCATGCATCTCGAACGTCAGCGATAGCGCAAGACGCGCGGCGGCGAGGGTGTCAGGTTCGTTGCCTGCTTCAGTCAGCAACACTGAAAGCCGCGCTTTGGCTTCAACGGACAGACCTTTGTCGAGCAGTTCGTTAATCTCGGCGAGTTCTTTGGCATGAGCTTCGGCAGACGGGTTAGGTACGCGCGAGCGCAGTCTCACGCGCGCACGCGCGAGATCGACCACCTCGGCCTCTGTGAGTTGTTCCTTGTTATCCGGCACAATCGATCTGCTGGTCGGACAATTATACGCCGAACGCAACTGCTGTCACTTACAGAATTTAAATCTATAAACTATTAATCGGGCTGCGGCCCCAGTTGCTGTGAATGTAATTAGAGATAGCTGAGAACAAAAAAAGCGGCCACTCATTGAGTGACCGCTTGATGGCCGTAGGTATGAAGGAATCAGGCCTATTCGACTCCCATGCAGGCGGTGTTATCAACTCGCATTGCCAAGTCGGCATTCAAAATACCGTCGGCGTTTAGGACGCCGTCCGCGTTAAGAATGCCATCAGCATTCAAAATTCCGTCGGCATTTAGGATTCCGTCAGCATTCAGAATTCCGTCGGCATTAAGGACACCATCACCGACAAGTACTCCGGAAGAATACAAAACGGTGCCTTCGCCCATCAGACCGCCGTTGCTCGTAACGATGTTGTCGCCGACGAGAACGCCACTCGAGAGCATTTTGGCATCAGCGATCAGCACGTCATCGGTAATCAGCACACCGTCACCGATCAGCACGCCAAGTCCATAGACAGCCTGGTATTTCATGATCAGGTCTGCGCCCTTGCCCCAGTCGTAGCTGAACAAGATGCCTTGCGACCAGGCGAATGTCTGGCCCGCAATCGTAGTTTGAGCATTTGGCGCCGGGCCATTCAGCAGCGGTGAGCCGACAGGAGTCGATGGAGTTAGATTGGAGCGTATGAGCTTCGCTAAACGCACCGCTCCTTCGATGTTCAATTCGCCAGCGCCCTGCTCCAACATGTTGAAGCCGGAAAACTGCTGCGCCGTATACATCAAAACCATCTTGATCATGTTCGGCGTCAGCTTAGGATTAGCTTCCAGCAGCACGGCAACTGCTGCCGCGACGATCGGCGTGGAAACTGATGTGCCGCTCATACGCATGTTGCCTTTTCCGTTGTTGCTGGAGCCTCCGCACTGCGAAATGCACAGGTCGGGATTTTGCATCTCTAGGGTGTTGTTAGGAGCGGCGGCGCCGATGATCTTGTTGCCCGGCGCAATCAAGTCCGGCTTGATCAAGTCGTCGAAGTGCTTGACCCCCTGAGCATCTGTCCAGAAGCTACGCGTCGGTCCGCGTGAACTGTAAGTTGTAACGCCATCATCGTTGCGGGCGTCGGTGCCAAACGTATTAGCAGCGCCCACGGTCAAAGCGGAAGGTTCGTTTCCGGGTGCATGAATTCGGCCATAGATTTTCGGATGAGTTGCATCCTTCCCGTCGTTTCCAGCTGCGGCCACGACCACGACTCCGGCGTCCACCAATTTGCGAACTGCACGACAGACCGGATCATTTTTGTAAGAATCGACGGCCGGCAGTCCAAGGCTCAGATTAACGACGCGAATGTTGTACGTCGAGCGGTAAGTCATCACGGAATCCAGCGCATTGAGCAGCGCCGAGGTCTTGCCGGTGCCATGCGAATCAAGTACGCGGAAGTTAACCAGCCTCGCGCCGGGGGCGACGCCTCCATAAGGACCATGCTTCGGCACGATCATTGACGCTACAAAAGTCCCATGACCATAGGGGTCTTCGGTGGTTCCTTCACCGGTAAAATCGCGGCTATAAGCCACCGATCCGGCAACTGACCTAACTTTCGAGGAGATGCCTGAATCGAGGATGGCGACGCCGATTGAGCTGCCATCGAGTCCGGCGTTGCCGGTCTCTGCGAGCATGGCATCATCACCCGTCGTCGTTTCGACGTGGCCGAGACCCGACACGGATCGATCCAGCGAGAGATGATTCGTTGAGTTGTTGTTTGCAATTGTTTCAATCGCTTTCGCCGGCATTTCCACCGCGAGTGCGCCGAATCGTGGAAGTTCGTTCTCGATCTTGACGCCCAATTCAGAAAGTTGTTTGCGCAACGCCGCGTTGTTGGCGTCGGTAACCTGAAGAATTGCTTTGACGCGCGCCGGCCCGTTAGCTGACTGAGCAAGTTCACGAAGATCCGGTGAAAGCTTGTCGCCGACGAACTCTTCATTCACAGAAGCCCTTGCGGTCGCATCGTCGTTGTCTGCATTCGCGGATGAACTCTCAGTTTCAATTGCCGCGAAGAGCGGGGCTAAGGTCTGGTCATTAGCGACGTCTTGCTCGAACGCAGCTTCAGTCGAGGCGCCGAAGCACTGCACCTGGGAATTCTGAATTGCCTGGCGCAGAAGATCAGAGACGGCACCGTTGAATGCGCTTGACGAGCCGATCACCGACTGAATCGGATCAATTATCAGAATAGACTTCGCATCTTTGTCGGAGAGATCGGATAGGATCTGCGTTAGGTTCGATACTAATTCATCCGCAGTCTTTGATTGATCGAACAGAGCATTGAGGTTCAGCTTGTAGAGATGACTGCCTTTGAGTTCTTCGGGCACGTCGCGGCGCAGAATGCGTAGCGCAACGCCGACGATTACCATGTCGCGAACAGATTGCGAGTCGCTGATAACGACTGGATTGTTCTGATGATGGCTGGCAAGTATATCGATAGCTCGGCCGACGTCGTTCGCGCGATCGTCCAATGAATTGAAGCGGCCCTGCCTGGCAGCCGCAGTCAAATCTGCCGTGAATTTCGCCAGCACGACAGTGGAGGCGGAATCCTGTTTCTTCGTTTGCGCTTTCGCGTTCTCGGCTACGATGATGCCGGTCAACAGCGACAAGGCCAATCCCATCGCAGTGGCCCACCGCCAGTAAACGGGGGCGTTGCTCTTTTTTCGTCTTTGTCTGTTCATTGCACGAACTCTCATCAGGGGGATTCGTCCGGGCGCGGCAGATACACTTGCCGCCGCGGACGTGATTACAAAGCCCATGCCGATGGTGGATTTTGTGTTTTTGGGCCTATTTCTTGAGAATTGAGGGTTTGGAGGTCAGCGTAATGAGGTCAACTTGACAGTCGTTCAATCGATTTGACAGATCCTGACAGCCGGCGCGGCGGCTCATTTACTGAGGCCAAAAAAGAATTTGTTGAAAATTCTGGAGGTTAGGTTTCATTGTTTGTTTAAGAAATTATCCCGAAAAGACGGATCGGCATGGAGCAGCGGCGGCGGCGGGGTTTTATCCGCGGCCGCGTTTTCTTTTTCATAGCAGATCAAACCCTTCAGTTCCTCTGCAGACGGCCGATTGACCGTCCGACAAACTTCTCCTTATCATCGGCACGTGCAGCCCGTCATTTCCTCTGCGCAAATGCGTGACATCGATCGCCTGACCAGCGAACGTTACGGTATTCCATCTGCGACGCTCATGGAGAATGCCGCCGCTGCTGTCGTGCGATGCGTTTCCACTCTTCTACACGGCGATGTCACTGACAAATCGATCGTTGTATTCTGTGGAAAAGGAAACAATGGAGGCGATGGCGCCGCCGCAGCGCGTCTGTTGGCGACTTCAGGGGCGCGCGTTGACGTCATCTTAATCGGCCGCGTCGATGAAACGAAGGGAGATGCGCGCGAGAATTTCGATCGCCTTCGCGCCTGGAACGATGAGCGTGCTCTGCAGGAGGTGAAAACATCTGCGGCCAGTACTGGCTCGCTGAATTTGTTCGAGTGCGAATCTGAAAAAGGTTGGAAACAATTACTCGCGGGCATACTTTCGTCGCCGCACGATGCGATTGTGGATGCGCTCTTCGGTACCGGATTGACTCGGCCGGTCGAGGGCATTCACGCACGAGCAATTGAATACATTAGGGATCTGCGCCACCGCGATTCGAATTCAACGTCCAGTGCGATCGTCGTTTCGGTCGATATGCCTTCTGGATTGAATTCAGATTCAAATGAAATCATCGGCGAGACTGTGCCAGCAGATGCGACAGTAACCATGACCGCCCCGAAACTCGCAAACGTTTTGCCGCCCGCTTCGAATTACAACGGGCAGGTTGTGGTTGCGCCGATTGGCTCGCCGCGCGAGTTGATCGAAAGCAAAACCGATCTATTTTTGATAGACGAAGACGACGCACGACGCTGGTTGATCGAGACGCGCTACGCGCCTGATTCGTACAAAAACTCGCACGGCCATGCGCTGATTGTTGCCGGGTCGCCGGGGTTCACCGGCGCGGCCGCGTTGTGCGCGAACGCAGCGATACGTGCGGGCGCCGGCTTGGTGACGGTGGCAACTCCGACCTCGTCGCAACCGCTCGTCGCAGCGCACGTGATGCCGGAGGTCATGACCACGGCATTGGCAGAAACAGATCAAGGAACTATCAGCGTTGATGCGCTGTATTACTTTTCAAGTTTCGCGGAACGTGCTGATGTTGTGGCTATCGGACCCGGTCTATCTTCAGATAAACCGCAAACGCCTGCCTTCGTTCGCCGAATTGTCCAGGACCGTGCTACGACAATCGTCGTTGATGCCGATGGTCTTAACAGTCTGTCGCCATGGCCGCATAGTTTGCGTGGCTCAGAGGAACTGCCAATTGTTTTGACGCCGCACCCCGGCGAGATGCTTCGATTGATAGGCTCAAGCGACAAATCAGCTTTGGATGATCGAGTCGCAGTCGCGCGCGCATTCGCGACCGAAAATCGAGTGATCCTCGTGTTGAAGGGAACGCGCGCGTTGGTTGCCGCACCCGATGGCCGCGTATTTGTTAACTCGACGGGGAATGCCGGTCTCGGAACTGCCGGCGCCGGCGACACATTGACCGGAGTTATTACCGGATTTCTAGCGCAGGCCGCGGCGTACAAACCTCGCGCGAACCGAAACCGCGTCACCCCCTTGGAAACTGTCATCGCGGCGCTATTCGTCAGCGGTCTCGCTGGAGACTTCGCCGCGCGGGAAATCGGAATGCGTTGCATGGTTGCCTCCGACATCCGCGAACATCTTAGCGCCGCGATTCGCTCACTCGATCCCGCTGGAGAAAAACCATAGCCACCGTTTCACAATCGATTCCAACCGGGGAAATCATTTCGCGGACCGAGCAGGAGACATTCGATCTCGGTGCGAAAATCGGCGAGCAACTTGCCGGCGGCGAAATACTTTTGCTGGATGGACCACTTGGCGCCGGCAAGACGATGCTGGTGAAGGGAATCGGGTTTGCGCTCGGCATGGATCAAGAAGAAATCACCAGCCCTTCGTTCACTCTCGTCAATTCGCATCAAGGACGGCTATTGCTTTATCACATCGATCTTTATCGTCTCGACGCAGGCGCCGCCGCCGCGCACGCCGTCGATCTCGACGAGATACTCACCGATGAGAAGGCAGTCGTCATCATCGAGTGGGCTGAACGACTTGCCCGTTACCCGCTGCCGAATAATGTCTGGCGGATTTCGATCAGCGGCGACGGCGATGAGCCGCGACAAATTACCATCGCGCAGGAGAAATAAAAACACATGTTAGAATCGATGAAGGAGGAAGGTGTCACATGCAATACCCGGAAATTATGATTCGCCCGATGCGCGAAGACTTAACGCGAATTGGGGTTGAAGAATTTCGCAGCGCCGAGGCCGTTGATGAAGCCGTTAGGAACACATCGGGAACACTGATGATTGTGGTCAATTCGATTTGCGGTTGCGCAGCTGGCAAGGCTCGTCCCGGCGTAGCGCTCGCGCTGCAACACGAAGTGCGACCGGATCGGATCGGGACTGTATTTGCGGGCGCCGACCTCGAAGCGACCGAGCGCGCGCGTGGTTATTTCAAGGGTTATCGCCCGTCCTCGCCGTCGATTGGCATTCTGAAAGACGGCGAGCTGGTTTACATGATGGAACGCTATCAAATCGAAGGACGCGGACCTGAAGAAATAGCGACTGAGCTGTCACGCGCTTTCGACGAGTTTTGCGCACCTACCGATTAATTCGTGATTCGGTTGATCTCGCGCTCGACATTTATTCTGTTTCGTTGAAAAGGAAGCGCGGGAGTCTTTAGGTTCCAGACGTTGATTCGCCGATTCAGTTCAGCAACAGCCTTTCCGAACTGTGCCTCCGCATTCTGCCATCGCTCACGAGCTGCCTTCTCGTTTGGCGTAGCTCGAGCATTGCTGAGAATCAACTAATTGCGCGCGAGCACGGTGCGCGCGGCTTCCAAGGCAGCGTCTATATCTTTTCGCTCTTCAATCCATGGAGGTGCAAAACCGGCGTCGCGCAACAGCCGGTGCGCGGTGCGCCAGTCGGGATCTTCGAAAGGGTTCTCAGTCAGATCGATTGGTTCACCTGAGCCCGCGAGATCATCGAAGTCACCGGCTTCCATCGCCTCGCGAATCTTCCTTTCGATCAATGATTCCCATGCGTCCATTGCTGTTACTCTAAACGCAAACCGCGGCACGGCAGTTCCGTCACGGCGTGCTATGATCTGTAATCATGCCGGACTCCTCCATCTCGCTGGAAACTCGCATCCTCGATCTGCCAAATCACGGCGTTGCGCGCTTGGGGCTGTTGACTGCGCGCAAGCTGGCCTCTGGTATCGCGGCCAATACCAGCGGCAAAGACCTCAACCAGGTCACCGTTGAAGACCTGCTTCACTATCTACCCATGCGATATGAAGATCGGTCGAAGCTCACGCGCATTCGCGATCTGACGGACGGGTTAGAAGCTTCGCTCGAGCTGTTTGTGAAACTCTGTCAGGGTCGTCCGGTACGCGGCTGGCGGAGTTATCGTCAGCGACTTTACATCTTCGAGATCTCTGCGACCGATCGCGAACGATCGGGCAAAGATGTCGTGGTCTGGACGTTTCTCTCGGGACCAAGGGCGCCGCAGATCATCGAGAGCTATGAAAAGAAGTTCCGCCGCGGCGTGAGGTTTATCGCTTTCGGCAAATGGGAAAGTGATTCTTCGCGGCGGACCTATTCGCTTAAATTGCATAAACCGGATGAGATCGAGGTGCTGCCCGGAGATGTTGAAAGACCGCTACCGGAAACTACTGAAGACCCGGCGATCGCGGCAATTCACGTCGGCCGGAGAGTGCCAATCTATCGCCGGTTGAACGATCTGCGACCAAAGCAGTTGCGGGAGATCATCCACGCAACATTGGCAACGCTTCCCGATTCGTCGCTTGCCGAGACGTTGCCGAACGATCTTATTAAACGCCAGCGCTTTATTAGCCGCCGCGAGGCAATTCACCAAATTCATTTTCCGCCTGAGGCTATATCGCTCGACGATTACGAGCGCTCTCGCAGCCCGGCGCATCGTCGCTTGATCTTCGAAGAACTGTTTTGGCTGGCACTTGGTTTGTCGGTCAAGCGTGATCGTCGAATTAAAGAACCCAAAGGCGCAGCGTTTAAGATCGATGACGCTATCAAGCGGCGAATTGCATCCGTTTTGCCCTTCAAGCTAACTGGGGCGCAACGTCGCGTCATAAAAGAAATCTTTCGTGACCTCCGCTCGGACGCGCCCATGAATCGGCTCTTACAAGGCGACGTGGGCAGCGGGAAGACCATCGTCGCCGTGATCGCGATGCTGGTGGCCATGGAGAACAACTGTCAAGCCGCACTCATGGCGCCGACGGAAATTCTGGCCGAGCAACATGCGCGCAATATCAAGCGAATTCTCGCATCGAGTCCTTATCGCATCGAGCTTTTGAACGGCTCACTTAAGTCCGGCGAGAAAAAGCGTCTGCGTGAAGCGATCGCTGCCGGCGAGGTCCATGCGGTTATCGGCACGCATGCGCTGATTCAAGAGAGCGTGACCTTCAAGCAGCTTGGCCTGGCGGTGATTGACGAACAACATCGGTTCGGCGTGATGCAGCGGGCTGAGTTGCGCGCACGTGGCATGAATACGGACGTGCTGGTGATGACGGCCACGCCGATTCCGCGTTCGCTGGCGATGACCGTTTACGGCGATTTGGACGTTTCGATCATCGACGAGATGCCGCCGGGACGAACGCCGATAGTCACGAAGATATTCGCCGATAACGCGAGTGATCGCAAAGAAGTGAAGCAACTGTTGCATAGTGAGATTGTGGCGGGCCGTCAGGTTTACGTGGTCTATCCGCTGGTTGAAGAATCAGAAAAGTTGGACCTGCGCGATGCCACGCGCCGCTATGAATACCTGCGCGACAAAGTGTTTCCGAAATTTTCGGTGGGACTCATTCACGGCCGGATGAAGCCCGAAGAAAAAGACGAGTGTATGCGCCGCTTCGTCACAGGCGAGATTCAAATCCTGGTGTCGACTACTGTAATCGAAGTCGGCGTCGACGTGCCTAACGCATCAGTCATGGTAGTCGAGCATGCGGAACGTTTCGGCCTATCACAGCTTCATCAATTGCGCGGGCGCGTGGGGCGCGGCGCCCAGCAGAGTTACTGTGTGCTGCTGGCCTCGGATAAACAAACAGAGGTCGCGCGCGAGCGGCTCGGCATCATGGAACAAACCAACGACGGATTTAAGATTGCAGAAAAAGACTTAGAGCTGCGCGGGCCGGGCGAGATCATGGGAACTCGACAAGCCGGCCTGCCGGAATTTCGCGTGGCTAATCTCGTACGCGATCTGGACGTTTTGCAAGCTGCGCGCAAAGAAGCTGATTTCTATTTGAATCAAGCGGATAAATCTGCCGAAGCACAGAAGATGATCGCGCGCGTGCGGGACGATGCACGCGTGAAATTGGCAGCGGTGGGATGAACTATCCGTAGGATCTTTGAGAGTGGAACGGGCGTGCCGCGTCCCCGGCCCACGCGCAAGATGCGCGTGACACATCTGAACAATGCGAATCATCACCGGAAAACATCGCGGTCGAAAGCTGAAGAGCCCGCCGTCGCTCGCGACTCGTCCTACCTCAGATCGTTTACGCGAGACTCTGTTCAATATTCTCGCGCCACGAATTGAGGGCGCGCGCTTCCTCGATTTGTGCGCGGGGACTGGCGCGGTCGGCATCGAGGCACTGTCGCGCGGCGCATTGCACGTGACTTTCGTCGATCAATCGCGCCGAATGTGTGCGCTAATTGAAGTGAATCTGAGGTCGCTGAAGATCGATGAGGCGGAATTCAAAGTTGTCTGTGCTGATGCGGTTGAATTTCTCCGTCACTTCGGCAAAAGAGAAGCGCCCGGGTTCGACATCATTTTCTTTGATCCGCCGTACGCGACGAATTACGACAACGTCACCAACTACATCGGCCGGCACGCCGAATCGCTACTGGCTGACGATGGAATCTGTGTAGTTGAGCATTTTCGAAAAGTCGATCTGCCGGATGATTATTTCGAGCTCACACGTTACCGCGCGCTCAAACAGGGCGATTCATGTCTTAGTTTCTATGCTCGGCGCTAAGGTCCGTCTTTGTCACGCATGAAGAACAAGAACACCGGCCCGCACCAGTCAAACTCGCGAGAAAATCAATTCAAGACAGCCGCAAAGTGGATTGATCGCCGAATCCTGCTGACCGTGCTCACGATTAAAATGATTGTGCTCATCTTTGGCGCTGAGGCATTTGTCACTACCGCAAACGAACGTATATCGCTGGCAGGATGGCTGTCGATTTGGAACCGATTTGACGCGCCGCATTATCTCGACATTGCGCGTCACGGTTATGTTTCGCAGGGCGTTGAATCGCGTTGGATTGTTTTCTATCCGCTGTATCCGTGGCTGGTGCGAGCGTCTGCACTTGTGCTTCGCGATGCGTTGGTGAGTGCATTTTTCATATCGACGATTGCGTCGATCGTCGCAGCTTTGCTGCTCTACAAGCTCGCGAAGCTTGACGAGGAAGATACGATTGCGCGGGCCGCGGTTTTCTTTCTTTTCATCTTTCCGACGAGTTACTTTCTGCACATCGGTTACACGGAGAGTCTGTTTCTGGCGCTCGCCATCGGCGCATTTCTCGCGGCGCGGATCCGTCGCTGGTGGTTGGTGGGGCTGCTCGGCGCGCTCGCTTGTTTGACGCGAGTGAATGGTTTGATTTTGGTTCCGGCTCTGGTGCTCGATGCCGCAGACGATTATCGAACGAATGGTCGGCGATGGTGTTGGGAATGGCTTTGGATCGCTACGCCACTCGCCGGGGTTTTAGTCTATCTCTTAATCAACTTCAAAGTGCACGGTGATGCGTTAGCGTTTCTACGGATTCAGAATGCTTACTGGTCCAAATCAATCGCCTGGCCGTGGGTTGGTGTGAAGAACATTCTGATATCGGCATCTTGGCGATCGCCGTCGGAAGCGCAAATGGCCAGCGTGCAAGAATTTCTGTTTGTCGTGATCGGAATTCTCCTCACCATCTATTCGTGGCTGTTGCTGCGAAAATCATATGCGTTGTGGATGACTTTGAATCTGTTGCTCTTTACCAGCACGCGATTCATTTTGAGCGTGCCGAGATACTCGTTGGTCATGTTCCCGGGATTCATTCTGTTCGCGCGTTTGTCTGCAGCACGACCGGTTTGGAAAGTTGCGCTAACTGTTTGGTCTATACTCTTCATGGGTCTATTCGTGACCCGATTCGTGCAGGGTCTGTGGGCGTTCTGAGTTTGTAAGTTCTAAATGCCACGCGATAAGGTGGATTAGAGACCAAACGTCATATGTTGGTACTGGGTATCGAAACATCGTGCGATGAAACGGCGGCGGCGATCATTCGCAACGGCCGTGAAATTGTTTCGTCCGTTATTTCTTCTCAGATCAAAACGCACGCACCTTTTGGTGGCGTCGTTCCCGAGCTGGCTTCGCGGGAGCATCTCGACAAGATCGTTCCGATCGTCGCTGAGGCTTTCGAGCGCGCCCGGGTTATGCAAAACGACATTGACGGAATCGCGGTTACGGTTGGACCGGGTCTCGTAGGCTCGCTTCTGGTCGGCGTCTCTTATGCGAAGGCGATGGCCTTCGCGTTGGACAAGCCGCTGGTCGGAGTGAATCACATCGAAGGCCACATTTACTCAGTCTGCTTTGAGAACCCGCCGGTCGAGCATCCCGCGCTGGCCCTAATCGTTTCCGGCGGTCACACGAATTTGTTTTATGTCGCAGAACCCGGCAAGTACAAAGTGGTCGGGCGCACGCGCGACGATGCCGCCGGCGAAGCTTTCGATAAAGTTGCGAAGCTCTTGGGCCTCGGCTATCCCGGTGGCCCAATCATCGAAAAATTGGCGAAGGAGGGTAATCCGAAAGCGGTAAAGTTTGCGCTCCCGCGCATGGGCGACAACCGACCGGACTTTAGTTTCAGTGGTCTGAAAACCGCCGTCACCAAATATGTGCGTGAAACAGGGTTGCAGCCGGTGCGAAATGGCGATGAAGTATCGCAGGGCATCAAGGATCTCGCCGCGAGTTTTCAATCGACCGTCGTCCGCTCTCTGGTCACTACGATGGAACGTGTTGCGCGCGAATATCATCCGCGCACTTTGATTGTTGCCGGCGGCGTCGCCTGCAACGGCGCGTTGCGCGAGGCTGCGCGCGCGTCAGCCGCAGTAATTGGTGTGCCCGTTTATTTTCCGTCGCCGCATCTATCGACCGACAACGCGGCGATGATTGCTGCGGCGGGGACGGTGAAATTGAAAGCCGGGGAACGCGCCAGCTGGGATCTGAATGCGGACGTGATGCTGCGCCTTCAGAACGTCGACGTGGAAGACGAAGAGTTGCGGAAGAAGGTGCGATATAGACTCTAACAGCGTTGAAACAATCTATGCCAAAAGCTTCTACAGCAGACACTCTCCAGGCAGAAGGCATGAAGCTTTTTCGGGAGTGGACGCACTTGCACGTAAAGCGCCCGCGCATTCTATATCACTACACCGATGCGACGGGACTGCTTGGCATGCTGAAGACTCATCGGTTGTGGGCCACCAATCGCAGGTTTCTAAACGACCCCACCGAAACCAGCTATGCAGCAGAAGTAATTCTGGAGGTGACCGACGGAAAACAAGCTGAATCCTATCTCGCCAAACGTATTCCTAATGGATTACGAAGGAAAAGAGTAGCTGATCAAGTTCGCGCGACGATCAGAGAAATTGTCTCTGCGTATGTAAATCAGGATGAGCACTACCTGGCGTGCTTTTGCGAGAACGGCGACCTCTTAAGTCAATGGCGAGGCTATGGGTCAGTCGGCGGCGGCTACGCGGTTGGTTTTGTGGCTGAGCATCTCGGGCTTGTGCAGTATCAGAATGTGCAGAAGCCAGAGCCGATCGTTCAGAAGGTCATTTACGATCCTGCGGTGCAGCAACGCATCACGTTGAAGTGGCTGAAGTTCATAATCGACTGGCAGAACTTTTGCCTCGAGTCAAACGAGAGAGCGAAAGTTGATGCTCTTGATAAGGGATGGCTATGGTTCAATTGGTATCTATCTCAATCTCTGCGTTGCTACAAACATCCCGCGTATGCAGAGGAAGCTGAATGGCGGGTGATCCAGGTTGGCACGGCCCCGGAGGGCGGACGTGCAATCCAGCCGAATTTCCGCTCCGGTCGCAGAGGCATTGTTGAATACGTTGAACTTAATTTGCCCGGCGTTGGCGATCGATTGCCCTTGGAAATTATCTGTTATGGCCCAACTCTCGATCCGACAATAACCGATCGGTCGTTGAGTCTCTTGTGTCGCGGCAAGGGTTACGAGAACGTATCAATTACGAAGTCGCAGGTTCCATTCGCGGGATAAAATCAAGTTGCTTCTTTGATCGTTTCGCCGACGCGAATCATTCCTTCTGTGAGAATCTGCGCCCGCAATCCGCCGCGATGCACTAATCCGGGCAAAACCTTAGGATGTGACAGCCGTTGTAGCGTCGCGCAAGGTTCGCACAATTGAATGCCGCGCGCCTTCACGTCGCCGATCCAAAACTCGTTGCCTACCAAATGATTTAGCGGAACGCCGCGCGTGACGACGTTGCGCCGCGTCCCGCCGAGACCGAAGTCAATCTTGAACTCTGAACGAAATGCTTCGATGGCTTCCGCTTCGACCAGCGTTAGTTCCCGCTTGGGCAGCATGTCCGGATGATCGAAATATCGATCACCTTCGAGTCCGCGTCCCGGAATGGCGCGCACTTCATCGATGGACTGCATCGGACCTTCGGCCAGCGGAGTGATGTTGATTGAAATGACTTTGCCTTCGAACATTGATTCTCCTATGAATTGTGTCAGAAGCCCGACCGTCACAGCGCATTGCACAGACTAATCAGCCACAGATGAACACGAATTTGCACAGATAAGAACGGGCATTAACTGCTTCAATCTGTGTCTATCTGTGTGTATTTGTGGCTAATTGTTCTGGCGACCGTCTGGATTCTCACCCCGACTCTTGAACCGAGGCGCCAATTGCTTCGTCAAATATCTCGAGCGCCACGTCTACGTTGTCGCGAGACAGCACCAGCGGCGGCGACCATCGAATTGAATTCGCGCCACAACCCAGCAAGATGAGCCCGCGCTGGAAGCTGGCCATCTCGACCCGATCGCGCAATTCAGCGTCGGCCTCCTTGGATGCGCGATCCTTTACGAATTCGACACCGAGCATCATCCCCATACCGCGGACGTCGCCGATGCAATCATACTTTGTCGCCAACTTTTGTAAGCCTTGTTTGAGATAGGCTCCGACGTCCGCAGCGTTTCTGACGAGTTCGCGCTGCAGCAATTCAATCGTCTTCAAAGCGGCGGCGATCGCGACCGGGTTGCCGCCAAACGTTGAAGCGTGTGCGCCCGGTTTCCAATCCATTAGGTCAGCGCGTGAAACCGTCGCGCCCAACGGCAAACCCGAAGCGATTCCTTTCGCAATGCAAACGATGTCGGCCTGCACGCCGTAGTGTTCAAGCGCGAACATTTTTCCGGTACGGCCCATGCCGCTCTGCACTTCGTCGACGATCAAGAGCATGCCGTGTTCGTCGCAAATTCGGCGCAGCTCTTTCATAAATCCAAGAGGCGCCGGCACGTAACCGCCTTCGCCTTGCACCGGCTCGACGACGATCGCCGCAACTTCCGACGCGGGCGTGGTTGTTTTGAAGAGCCGGTTCTCAATCCAATTGACCGCCCCCTGGACCACGCCGCCGTTACCGCATTCCTCGGCGCTGAACGGATTGCGATATTCGTTTGGAAAAGGAATATGGACTACGTCGAGCACCTGCCGTTTGAATCCGAGACGCTGGGCCGACTTCGAAGAGGTCAGCGACAGCGAGCCTAGGGTTCGCCCGTGGAAGCTGCCGAAGAATGAAATGAATTTCTCGCGGCCCGTCGCGTGAATTGCCAGCTTGAGCGCGGCCTCTACCGCTTCAGTGCCGCTGTTGCCAAAGTGTGTGCGCGTTGGCCCGGCGATCGGAACGATCTCGTCAAGCTTCTTCGCCAGGTCGACCATCGACGCGTAGTAATAATCGGTGCCGCACATGTGGATTAGTTGCGCGGCTTGAT
>DASQYL010000350.1:0-15235 GCA_035639235.1 Pyrinomonadaceae bacterium
AACCCACGAATATCAGTTTGATCGACCGTCGCTAAAACTGGTCCCGCCTCTGTCACAGCCACGACCCAACATCAGCACCACCCACTCCAAAGAGAGTGAGCAGGACTACTATCGCCGCTTGACATCTGTCAGCCATATCAATGGTATGGCAGCGGTTTGCTAAATCGCCGCGCATTGCGTGTGCAGGTTCAAGTCCTGCCGCCTCCGCCAAAGTTCGGCGGTGAGATCGAGCGACAGCACTGGTGACTGTCAGCGCAGCTCGCTCATCGCCGGAAGCATTCGGACCTGTAGCTCAGCGGAATCAGAGCGCGACTCTGCGAAGGTCGAGGTCGCACGTTCAAATCGTGCCAGGTCCACCAATTGAAAGGAAGGAGAAGCCAATGCAGACATACACGCAATGCAGACATACACGCAATGCAGACTTAGACGCGGACGCACGGAGCAGATCGCTCGGATTCCTTCCGAGTTCGCAAAGAAGAATCAGTTCTTGCGAATCAAAGGCGAAGACGGGTGGCGCGTAATCGGTGTTGGCGCCACGATGCCAGAAAGTTATGTGACGAGGCACGAGCGAGACCATCGCGCAGCATACCCATTATCGACCTGCGCGCCTGAAGATTACGGAGTGGCCGAACTGGAAAGGCGCGAGTCTCTGGAACTCGTTTATGTAGGTTCGAATCCTACCTCCGTAGCCAGTTTGAAAGTTTGACGCGGAGTACACTGGAGTCGTAAAGCCGCCAGGGACGGACTCATAACCCGTCGACACAGGTTCAAATCCTGTCTCCGCAACCAAAATCGCGAACCCGTAGTTCAGATGGAATTAGAACAGTCGTTTCCTAAACGACAAGTCGCAGGTTCGAGTCCTGCCGGGTTCACCATGCCGGCGTAGCCCAATCGGGAGGAGGCGCTAGTCTTAGGAACTAGACAGTGTGGGTTCGAATCCCTCCGCCGGTACCAATTCATAATTCGTTGCTGTCGTGGCGCAATCGGCAGACGCACACGGTCGAGAGCCGTGTAGATGAAGGTTCAAGTCCTTCCGACAGCACCAACTTGCTCGCGTGATGCAATCCGGCAGACATCGGAAGCTCAAACCTTCCGTCTTAGAGGTTCGAATCCTCTCGCGAGCACCAATTCATGAATTCGCGCGTGTAGCCCAATTGGAAGAGGCGGCTGACTTAAGACCAGCTTTCTGAGAGTTCGAATCTCTCCACGCGCACCAAACATTTCCATGGCGTCGAATGCAAAGAGTCGCGCAGTTAGTTTTTCAAACTAACCTTAGAGAGTTCAAGTCTCTCCGACGCTACCAAAAATAAGCAAGACTTGGGGGCATAGCCTCAATGAGAATAACCATCGTGAGATGGCCAAAGCAGAAACGTCCTACACGCCTGCGCCAGCAATGGTTCGCCTATGCAAGCCTGATCGGCATCGCAAGATGTCCTTCACCGGGGCAAAAACCGCTGGAGGTAACGATGAAGCTGGCGTAGTGGAAAGAACGTTTGCCGATGTGCCCGCAAGGGAACACAGGTAAATGGAGAGTAACGGGTGGTGCCGACCTCACTGCAAAACCAACCAGCCAATCTGTATGAGAAAGGGTAGCGCCATCTGTCCGAGATTTTCGCGATCGAGGGCTCGGGCGCAGTTTGAACGGTCAGCGGCAAGGTCAAAACTTGACGCCGGTCGTGAAAGACTTCTGAGTAGTTGCGAGACGAAAAGAACGCGGCGTGTTGTATTACGTAATCCAAAAGATTGCGTAGCAACCGGGGCAGCACGTCACAGTAGGTTTGCACATCGTGCGTATAGCTCAGTGGTAGAGCATCTGCCTTGATAAGCAGAGGGTCGCGGGTTCAACTCCCGTTATGTATGCCAAATGCAAAGACTGCCTCGGTCATGTGTGAAAGTCATCTAATGCTCGGGACGAAAGTCAATCGAGCCCTGACCTAGCCCGCAAGGCGAAGTCGGTTTGTGTCTACATTCTCGTAACGGGTTAGCGCCCGTGAATGGCCCGCGAGGGTCAACGAAAATGAAAGCGCAGAGGTAGCACATGAATGACAGGTCGATGGCCAGACCTTAAAAAACGGCGATGCCGACAGCGTACTAAGCTACCGTGAGGGGCTTGGTGGATGTCGAGAGAAAGAGTGCCTGCAAAGCACTCCATAATCCTCGAAGCGCCGTTATCAGGCGATGTAATCTCAGTCGTCTTTTATTCTTCTGTGGGTCGTAGCTCAATTGGCAGAGCACCGCACTGTGACTGCGGTACGTGAGGGTTCAACTCCCTTCGACCCACCCAATTCAACGGAGCGTTAGGCAAGTTGGCTTAAGCCACCTGAGTCTCAATCAGGAAATCGTCGGTTCAAATCCGACACGCGCTGCCATTTTCTCGCAGGGAACTGTGGCCGAGAGGTGAGGCACCTGATTGTCGATTAGGCCGATGACGGTTCGAGTCCGTTCAGTTCCGCCATGCGTCAGTAGCCAAATCGGATCAAGGCACCTGCCTCTTAAGCAGGGGGTTGTGAGTTCGAGTCTCACCTGGCGCACCAATCATCCGGTGCAGTAGCCCCACCGTTAGGGAGGGCTTATTCTTTAGAAAGGAGAAAGCAAATGCCTTACAACAAGCTACCAATCGGTGGCGCTCACTCACAGATTCTTTCGTGGGCCAACCACGAGTTCAGCATTGAAGAGCAATCGATGCTGCGCAACGTTTCGCGCTTGCCATGTTTGTTCAAGCACGTCGCGCTGATGCCCGACGCCCATCTGGGAAAAGGCAGCATGGTTGGCTCGGTCATCGCGACAAAAGACGCGGTTATTCCGGCAACAGTTGGCGTCGATATCGGCTGCGGCATGATGGCAGTAAAGACGCCATTCAAGAGCGGCATCCTCGACGGCAAGTTGAAAGAACTAAGACTGGCGATTGAAGAGGCGATTCCCGTCGGCTTCAATGCTTACAAGGAGTCGGTTGATGAGTCTTCGTATTGGGATGGCTGGAAAGATTTCAGCGACTTGCACGAAGGAGTTCACGATCGCAAAGCCAAAGCGATGAAGCAACTGGGCACGTTGGGTGGCGGCAACCACTTCATCGAAGTTTGTCTGGACACAGAAAACTTCGTCTGGTTGATGCTGCACTCGGGCTCGCGCAACATCGGCAAGGAACTGGCCGAGCGTCACATCTCGACCGCGAAGTCGCTGTGGAGATTGTCGGAACTGCCTGCTCCTGATCTGGCCTACTTCATTCAGGGCACGCCGGAGGTTGAAGCGTACTGGAAAGACCTGAAGTGGGCGCAAACCTACGCGATGAAGAACCGCGAGATCATGATGACGCGTCTGTTGAAGGTCTTTAACAAGATGTTCAATCATCGCCAGTCGTTTAGCCCTGAGCTTCAGGTTAACTGCCATCACAACTACGTGGCGCTTGAAGAGCACTATGGCGAAAAAGTTTTCGTCACGCGCAAGGGCGCAATCAACGCGGACAAGGACGTCTACGGCATCATTCCCGGATCGATGGGCGCGAAATCTTTCATCGTCAAAGGACGCGGTACGTCGGAGAGTTTCAATTCTTGCTCTCACGGCGCGGGCCGCAAGATGTCACGCGGGGCTGCCAAGCGAGCTTTCACGAAAGATGACTTGGCACGTCAGACTTCAGGCGTTGAGTGTCGCAAGGACGTAGGCGTACTGGATGAAATTCCCGGCGCTTACAAATCGATCGAAGCGGTGATGAAGAACCAGAAAGACCTGGTTCAAGTCGTTGCCGAGATCAAACAAGTAGTTTGTGTGAAGGGCTGAGAGTTACATTCGGCCTTTCACCAAACTCTCGCCAACTTATCTCAATCTACAATTCATTCGGGGTGTGGTGTAACGCTAGCATCCGAGTCCTGGGAACTCGTGGTGACAGTTCGATTCTGTCCTCCCCGACCAAACACGCATCGCCAATCTAACTGTTAGGCAGTTGGTTCAAGACCGTGGCGTTGCTGACGCTCCGGACACCGGTTCGAATCCGGCACGATGCTCCAATTCACATCAAGCTCCTGTAGCTCAAATGGAAGAGCGCGACGCTTCGAACGTCGAGGTTGCGGGTCCGAGTCCTGCCAGGAGTTCCATTACTAATCGATCATCTCACCCCACAACCGAGGCGCGAGTTACCTTGACTCGCGCCGCTCGCGGAAGTGATGTAGCCGGAAACATGCGAGTCTTCCAAACTCGATTCGAGAGTTCGAATCTCTCCTTCCGTTCCAAATCAATCAATGTTCGACAAACTTCAGTTTGTCGCTGTTCCGCAAACTAGTCTTCTTCAGACGTCCGCGACAAGCTAAAGCTTGTCGGACTTCTCGCGCGCGTCGCCAAGCGGCCAAGGCGCGGGATTGCAAATCCCGTATTCGTGAGTTCGAGTCTCACCGCGCGCTCCAATTTCTTGTCAGTACCACCTGCGGTAGCGGGTGGTTGGACGCTGGCATCATCAACTACAGATCAACCACCCGCTACCGCAGGTGGTACTGACTCATTCAGAAAGGAGGTGCCGAGTCATGGCGCTCAACGGCAGAGTTCTGCTGCTTAACCAGACTTACGAGCCGCTCGGCACCGTCAGTGTCGCGCGCGCAATCATCATGACTTTCAAGAACACCGTGTTCGTCGAAGAGTTCGACGGCGACCGAGTCCTTCGTTCGGCACATGATGAATGGGCTGTGCCGTCGGTAATTCGCCGGCGCACTTACATCAACGTCCGCCGCCGCCGCGAACAATCGGGCATGAAGCGTTTGAGAATCTACATGCGCGACAAGTTCCGCTGCCAGTATTGCGGCGAGAAGAAAGGCGTGGCTGAGCTGACGCTTGATCACATCCTGCCGCGTTCGCGTGGTGGAGATAACTCGCCGGTGAACATCGTCACGGCTTGCATAAAGTGCAACAACCGGAAGAGCAATCGCACGCCCGAAGAAGCACGCATGCCACTGCTGACTTCGCAGACGGCGCTGCGTGTGAAGCTCGAACGCGTAGTGCTTTGCCACTATGCAGAGGCAAGAGCTGAGTGGCGCAAGTACCTGTTCATGGACATGCACGATGATCGTGAAGTCATGGATAGAGTTCAGCATGAGCAACGGCGAGCTTAAGAGAGCCACAGATTGACGCGGATTTACGCAGATAGAAAGGAGGTGATCCGATCGTTTTCAGGATGCAATTTCTTATCAGTGTTATCTGTGTTCATCTGTGGCCAATTCATCCTCTGGTCGGATAGCTGAGACGGATTAGCGCGGGTCTGAAAAGCCCGAAAGGTTGGTTCGATTCCAACTCCGACCACCAAACTCTCGCCCGAGTAGCTCAATTGATAGAGCGCTGGTCCTACAAACCAGAGGTTGAAGGTTTAAGTCCTTCCTCGGGCACCAATCTTTTTACAAGTTATCGGGGCGTGGCTCATTCCGGCAGAACGGTGACTGTCTGGGAGCGTGGAGTGTAGAGGCGCGTCGGCCTCACGCCCCGACCAATTTCAAGGCGATGTAGCTCCAACTGGCAGAGCGGCTGTCCCGTAAACAGCATCGTGTGAGTTCGAATCTCACCATCGCCTCCAACTGCGGCCCGCGTTCCCGGCGTCGGTCTTCTAAACCGAACCTCAGCAAGAGCTGGGCGGAAAGGCACGAGGTTCAACTCCTCCGCGGGCTTCCAAGAATCAAACGGCTGTGTAGCTCAAACGGAATTAGAGCAAGCGTCTCATAAGCGCGAGGTTGGTGGTTCGACTCCACCCACAGCCATCAAGTTTCGGGCTGGTGATGTAACCGAGAGCATAGAAGTCCTGCAAACTTCTTGTGAGGGTTTGAATCCCTCCCAGTCCACCAAATTGCGGCGTAGCTCAATTGGCTAACAGAGCACTCGTCTTGTAAACGAGATGATACGAGTTCGAGTCTCGTCGCCGCAGCCAGATTCAGTTTTTGTGGCGTAGCCAAGTTGGTAAGGCACCGGATCGTTAATCCGGCTATCGAAGGTTCGAATCCTTCCGCCACAGCCAATTTTTTGACCCGGAGCTCGAGTGACAGAGCAGCGGCCTTTTAAGCCGTGGGGTGCGGGTTTGAGCCCCGTCGGGTCAACCATCGCGGTGTAGCTCAACGGCCAGAGCACTCGATCGATAATCGAGCGATGTCGGTTCAATTCCTGCCACCGCGACCAATAACATTTCCGATTGCCAATTGCTGATTTCCAATTGGCCGGGCAAACAAGAGTTGCGCTTCTAAATCGGCAATCATCAATCGGAAATCGCCAATGTCTTGCGGGATGGTGTAACCGGCAACACGTCGGGCTTTGAACTCGAAGATGAAGGTTCGACTCCTTCTCCCGCAGCCAGTCTCTAACTACGTACTCGCCAAAAGGTACTTCGATTGTCACTCAACGAAGGTAAGTGAAGTGTGAGGTAAACGAAAATGGCAAACAAGACTCTATTCAAGTCGCTAATCGGCAAGCTGATCCCAGCAACCGACGCGGTTAACGAAGAGCGCGCTCCAGCGTACGCTCTTTCACCAAGGCATCAACTGGCGCAATACGCTGCGACCGGTTGTCTGAACACAACTTTCTACGCGAGTGCCGATGAGCAACTGGCGAAGGTGCTTGAACTGTGTGCCGATATCGATGCTGAGTTCATCGCCAAGACAGCCGTGTTCTGCCGCGAGCGCGGTTTCATGAAGGACATGCCGGCGCTGCTTTGCGCTGTGCTGTCGGTCAAGGACCGCGAAATCCTGGCGCGTGTGTTCCCGCGCGTGATCGACAACGCGAAGATGCTGCGCAACTTTGTGCAGATCATGCGTTCGGGTGCCGTCGGCCGCAAGTCGCTGGGTTCGGCGCCGAAGCGCCTGGTGCGCGAGTGGCTTGATGCTCGCGATCCGGCAACGCTGTTCAAGGCGAACGTGGGTCAAGACCCTTCGCTTACTGACATCGTGAAGATGGTCCACCCAAAGCCAAGAGACGCTGCGCGTGATGCGCTATTCGGTTACTTCATCGGCCGCGATTACGCGTTCGATGAGCTGCCGGAAGTGGCTCGCAACTTTGAAGCATTCAAGAAGGGCGAGTCGCGAGACGTTCCTGATGTGCCATTCCAGATGCTTACAGCTCTTGAACTTGGCACGGCGGAGTGGACTGCGATTGCGCGTCGCGCGCCATGGCAGATGACTCGCATGAACCTGAACACCTTTGCGCGTCATCGCGTGTTTAGTCAGCCTGGTCTGACCGAACTAATTGCGGATCGTCTGCGTGACGCGAAGGCAATCGCCAAGGCCCGCGTGTTTCCGTACCAGCTAATGGTCGCTTACACAATGGCCAATGCGAACGCTGACATCCCGAAGGAAGTTTGCGATGCGCTCCAGGATGCGATGGAGATCGCGATCGCTAATGTTCCCGCACTTGAAGGCCGTGTCTTTGTCTGCCCGGATGTTTCGGGTTCGATGTCGTCGCCCGCAACCGGCTACCGCAAGGGTGCAACCACAGCAGTGCGTTGTATCGACGTGGCCGCGCTGGTTGCGGCAGCGGTGCTACGCAAGAACGCCCGCACAGAAGTGCTGCCGTTCGAGTGTGACGTGGTTAAGGTGAACCTGAACTCGCGCGACAGCGTGGTGACCAACGCCGCGAAGCTGGCTTCGGTTGGCGGAGGTGGAACTAATTGTAGCGCTCCGCTGGCCCTGCTCAACCGCCGCAAGGCGAAGGGCGATCTCGTGATCTTTATTTCGGATTACGAGTCGTGGGTTGACGCCAACGGAGGCCGTGGTACGGCGACGATGGGAGAGTGGAATGCGTTCAAGGAGCGCAATCCAAACGCTCGTCTGGCTTGCATCGACGTGCAGCCTTATCGCACGGTGCAGGCGGTGGAGCGCGAGGACATTCTCAATGTCGGCGGATTCTCGGATCAAGTCTTTGACGTGGTTTCGGAATTCGCACGCGGTCAACTAAACGCCGACCACTGGATCGGTGTGATCGAGTTGACGGCGTTGTAAGAGCGAGTTTCGGGTTTCGAGTTCTGAGTTTCGAGTTAGGCTTGAAATGACGAACACGGAACTCGAAACTCCTAGACTCAGAACGAACTTGGGCCGAATGCTGTCGTGACTACATTCACTGCTAATGAACAATGTCTCGACGATTTCTTGTCGGCCTTTGAGACTGATGGCGAATGCTGGTGCGGAGTACATGGCATAAGCAGGTTCGAACCCTGCCTACATCGGAAACGATGTGTGAAATCTCTCACCGATCTTGTCGCCATTTAATTATGGGGGTGAATGCTGGAAAGGAGCCATCCCCCCGGATATTGGTAAACCGCATCGAAGAAATCCTGGCCCGTGCCAAACAATCCAACAATCGGCGTGGACGCTCCCAAAGCTTCGAGGTACTTGGGTAGAAATTTTGTCCAGAGTTCTTCGCCAAATCCAATTAGAAGAATCGCGGCGGATGCGATCGTGACGTTGTGCTCCAGACTAAGGAAATCCGCGACTCGCGATCGCAGACTGGAGGATTCATTTGTTCGGTGGCTAGCCTTCACATTCTGGGTCTGTCTCTGCTTACGCGAACCACGGAAGATTGTTTACGCGCTTTGTCCGAAGGGTGCGACAAAAACCGATTGAGTCAGACCTCCTCACACGATCGCAGCGGCTCTAGCCGCTTGAGGCAGCGCCGAAGAACAGCGACCACTAACTCTTCTTCACATTAACTCTGTCGAGGGCGGCCCGCAATCCTCGCGCTAATTTCAACACGTCATCGTTGGCCCAGAAGTGCATGAAGAAGAGGTGCGGCGAATCGGTCAACATGTGGCTGTGAAGCGCCGTCACTTCGATGCCGTTATCACGCAAAGCCTTAATCACGGGATTGACTTCGCCGGCGAGCAAAACGAAGTCGCCGGTGATTGCTGCTTTGCCTCCGCCGGTCGGCTGAAAATTTATGGCTTGCGCTACCCCCATCGCTGGCGGAATTACAAAACTTCCAGAAGTCATTGCAGCATCAGTGATGTCATCGGCCCGGGCGATACTGTATTGAAAAACCACGCCGTTAATTTTTCCCGTTTGACCCATAATCTGATCGATCTGTTTAGTGTCAATGCCGATGTCAGGATTTGGACTAGCACTGGGTGCGGGCGCCGTGAACGGGGTCTTACTCAAAGCGAGCGCGTCGTGAATTGCTTTGGCGATCTTTTGACCGTCGCCCATCGCATGAATATGCATGTACATTACACGTGGAGATTCATGCAACACGTGGTTGTGTAGGGCGGTTACTTCAACTCCACCTTCCTGAAGTTTGCTGAGAACCGGAGTGACTTCGTCTTCAGTCAACACCAGATCACCCATCACCATCATCATATCGCCGGCTTTCTTAAATGCTACCCATGAGCCGAGCGCGAGGGCCGGCTTGAGTCCCACGCCTACAACGGTGACCTCTAGATCACTGCGCGGCAAACTCACTTTGTAAACATCGCCCGGCTGCATCGCACCGGATTTACCCAAAGCTTGTTCGACGGCTTTCCAGTCTGTTGCTGTCTGCTGCCCGGCGTTTGCGGCGGTGTTATTGTTCTGCGGCGCTGAACAAGCAACCATGGCGAACAGGGCGGCAGACATAGTTAGGCTCCCCGCCAACAAGAATCGCGTCACGCTGCGCGTAAGTAAGTTCTTACTGAGATTTCCGGCTGATGCTCGTTCGGTCTCTTTCATTTCACTCCTGCCTTTCGTAGTTTGTGCGATTAAATTGTAAGAGGCTCGTTTCTATTGGGACTTAGGCAAAGGCCCGGCGGCGTAAAGAATTCCTCCGACCACGGCTCGCTTGTTTTCATGATTGATTCAGCCGGTAACGAGATAGTATCGTAAGCAACGTTGTCACGCACATCGTTATTCTATGCCAACTTAATTGAATGACTCGCTCTTCGTTTTTGAAAAGTGAAGCAATTCCGAAAGCAAAAGGGAATAATTCTGTCCTCGAGCTTATGGCTGAGTCTGCTTTCGTTCATGGCAGGGAACGCATTTGCGCAGGTTGGTTCATTGCGCGGGACAGATTTGGGGCCAGTTCAAATCCCGGAAGAACTAACCGACGAGCAAGTCCTCTTTACTCATTCGGCTTTCCGATAAAAACGGCTTGACAGTACGGCAAGAAAAGGCTTGACAGTACGGCGAGTGAGGAATATTGTTCGCACTCTGTACAAAGTCCCTCAATGCGCAAGATAAACACCCGAGATTTCCGCGTCGCCACGCGCTCGACTTCCCGAGAGATTAATCGTCGCATTGCGCTCAACGTCATCCACGAACATCAACCGATTTCGCGGGCTGAAGTTGCGCGGCGCATGAATGTCACGCGCGGCGTGGCGGGCGTGTTGGTCCAGGAACTTCTGGATCAGGATCTTATCTATGAGGGTGCGACCGGAGAGGCAGCTTTCGGCCGCAAACCGACGTTGCTCCATATTAAGTCTCACGACCGGCTGGTCGTCGCGGTGGACATCCGCTTCAGTAAGACTTATGTCATGGTCTGCGATTTTTCCGGCCGGCAAGTGGCGCTGGAAACGTGTGATACCAAATTTACAATCCCGGAATTGATTCGGGACTTAGGCGAGCGAATTCGCCGATTAATCAAGACAACCGGCAGTGCGGCCGGGGTTGAAGGTGTCGGCGTAGCAGTTCCTGGCATGGTTGATCAGCGCAGCGGGAAGATCTTAAACGCGCCGGCATTGGGATGGCGTGACGTTGAGTTGCGCAAGCCGTTGGCCACCGTGACCGGACTGCCAGTGGAGATTGAAAACTCTGGGCGCGCTTGCACGCTGGCCCACCTGTGGTTGGAGCGAGGCGAGCCGTTGCGACCGCAGAACTTTGTCTATGTCGGCGTTTCCGACGGTGTCGGTGTCGGGGTGGTGGTGAACGGCGAGTTGCTTCGTGGTGCTGATTACATTGCGGGCGAGTTCGCGCACGTTCCGCTCAACATCGAGGGACCGCGATGTAGGTGCGGCTCATCGGGGTGTTGGGAGGCTTACATATCGAATCTTGCTACCTTGTCGCGTTATTTTGGGTGGGATTTGTCCAAGCTTCGTCCAAATAAGCTTCGCGACGCGAAGCAGGGCGCGTTTACGGTTGCCGATCTCATTGCGCGGGCACGTGGTGGCGACAAAAAGGCGACGTCGGCAATCCAATCCACCGCGCGGTTTTTGGGGCTTGGCTTGGGAACGATCGTTAACGTTATCAATCCCGAATGTATTTATTTGGATGGCGAGATTACGACGGCTTGGGATTTGATCGAATCAACCGTCACGCAGGCCGAGTCGGAACGAGCATTAACTGAAAAGGGTGGCCGCACGCCTTTACGAATTGCGACAAACACCGAGCATTCACGTTTACGCGGCGCCGCAGCCCTCATCGCGGCGCCCACGTTCGCGGCGCCACGCGTCGCGTAGCATCAGCAAGAGAACAAGGGGAACATTCGTGAAGCAGCAACCCAGGGCTGTTGCTTGAATCTATTTGAATTCTGATGGAGGTAGCTGACATGTTCACACGAAGAATATTTGGTCTGAGAGCGATTCAATTTGCAGTGATGGCTTTGCTGCTCTCGATTCCCGCGGCTGTCATGGCGCAAGTCACGACCGCAACTTTGGTCGGCACGGTCACAGATCCGAGCGGCTCAAAAGTAACCGGCGCGATGGTTATCGTGCGCAACCTCGACACGGGTCTGTCCCGGACGGTCACAACAAATGACGAAGGCGATTATCGAATCGAGTTCTTGCCGACCGGCAAGTACAGCGTCGAAGTAACGTATACGGGGTTCAAAAAGGCGTTGATGAGCGATGTTGTGTTGCAGGTAAACGAAACGTCGCGCGTGGATATCGCGCTCGCGGTGGGTCAGGTCAGCGAGACAGTCACGATTTCGGAAACGGCAACTCCCGCTGTGAACACGAGCACGTCCGAAATTGCTCGCACGATAGAGTCAGCAGAGATCGCAAGTCTGCCGCTGGTTGAGCGGAACGTCTACACGCTGCTCGACCTGACACCCGGTGTCCAATCAAACAACAACGGCGTCGCCACCGCGTCCACCGGCACCAGCACTTTCATCCTCGGTTATCCGGAACAACGGACGTTGATCAATGGCGGCACCGACGGCGGGACTGGCTCAGTGAATTACTACCTGGACGGTGGCATCAACATGACCAACCTGCGCAACACCGGAAATATTCTTCCCAATCCGGATGCGATTCAGGAATTCAAAGTTCAGACCAACAGCTACAACGCCGAGTATGGCCGTTACGCGAGCGGCGTTATCAATGTGATCACCAAATCGGGGAGCAATCTATTTCATGGGTCGGTTTTCGAGTACATCAGAAATCACAAGTTCAACGCCAACGACTGGGGATCGACGTTGGCCAAGGCGCCTTATCATCGAAACCAGTTCGGCGGCACGCTCGGCGGTCCCATCAAAAAAGACAAAGCCTTCTTCTTCTTCTCATATGCGGGATTGCGGCAGTCAACGAGCACCTTCCTGAGCGGCGCGCGCGTTCCCACGGCTTTGGAACGAACTGGCAACTTCACCGCTTCGGCGACGAAGCCAACGGATCCTGCGACGAATGGACCCTTCGTGTGCAACGGTGTCCAGAATGTGATTTGCCCGAACCGCCAGGATCCAGTCGCGATGAACATCATCAATAAGTACATCCCCAATTCAAACGTGACCCTCTCCAATGGTAACGCGGGATGGCAGGGCAATATCGCGACGCCCTACAACTTCAACGAGTATCTGGGGAAGGCCGATTACCAACTGAATCAGGCGCATCGGTTGAATGTCAGCTACTTCAACACCGGCGGCACGAGCAGAACGCGTGGCGGCAGCGGCAACCTGCCGTGGAGTTTTCAGGATTCGACCTGGCGGCAACACAGCGTGAATGCCAGCGACGTTTGGATTCTCAGCGCGGACAAAATCAATCAGGTCTGGTTAACGTTCTCGCGCAACTTCGGCGGACGCATCAACACGCCTACGATTTCACTTACGGATCTCGGTTCGCAATTCACGATTCAGGGCACGCCGAACTTGCCCCAGATCACGGTGACGGGATACTTCACTTTGGGACAACAAATCGGCGGCCCGACCGCCGGCACCAACTTCTATTCGGCTCGTGACATTTTCAGTTGGATCAAGGGCGAGCACTCGCTGAAGATCGGCGGCGAAGTCTCGCTGAATAAGGACATCCAGCAGACACTGCTCAACAACTATGGTGTCTTTACCTTCAACGCAAATTCAACCGCACGGGTCGCTGGTGGTGGTGTAACGGCCGCAGCCGGCAATGCTTTTGCAGATTTTATGATCGGAATTCCCAGTGCCGTGTCGCAGGACGCGCCCGTCACTGGCTATACCAATAGTTGGTACACCGCGGTGTTCGTGCAGGATGACTTCAAGGCGCACCCGCGGGTGACGCTTAATCTCGGTCTCCGTTGGGATGTGCAGACGGCGCCCACTGATCCACTAAACCGCGTGGTGAATTATGAGCCCGGCCGGAAGTCAGCCGTTATTCCGACGGCGCCGACGGGAGCTTTGTTCTACGGCGATCCGGGTGTGGAACGCGCCGGCATTCCCACCAGTTACACTCACTTCTCGCCGCGCATCGGTTTCGCTTGGGACGTGGCTGGAGACGGAAAGACGTCGATTCGCGGCGCCGCCGGTCTTTTTTACGGCAGCATCTCCGGCAACGAGTGGAACACAATGACCAACTTCCAGCCGTTCTCAACCCGGCTGACGTTTACGAACATTAATCAAAAGACCAACGCGCAGGGTGTGCCGCTGGGTGCTACGCTCGTCAATCCCTATAACAATTTCGTCGGCGGCAATCCGTTCCCGTACAAGGGAACGTTCACCACCGGGGGCGGTCTGTTCCCGGTGGCCTCGGATTTTAAGTGGCCATACACGTTCCAGTTCAATATTGGCGTGCAACGTCAGTTGACTCGATCTCTGGTTGTGGGCGCCGCTTATGTTGATACGGAGAGTCACGCGCTGCCTTTTGCGCGCGACGTCAATTATCCGGTGCTCACGCCCACTGCTACTACATCCGGCGCGAACGTTCTCGCCCGCCGGCCCAATCCGGCGTTTGGCGCGGTGCTCGAACTGGATTCGGACCAGTACGCTTCATATCATGGTCTGCAAATCACGAGTGCCATGCGCATGAGCCAGCACGTAATGTTCAATGCGTTCTACACCGAGAGCAGAACCAACAGCAGTGTTCAACTCTATAACAGCACGACCCAGGGTGGCGCGCAGAACTTCAGCAAACTTTACGAAGACTATGGCGCCGGCGACACTGATCAGCATCATGTCTTTAGCATGAGCCTGACGTACAAACCCGACTACTTCAGTAAGGACAGCCACGCTGCGCTGCGGGCGATCTTCAACGGCTGGAGTCTCTCGCCCATCATCAAGATTCGCAGCGGACTTCCGTTTACAGTCACCAACGGCAACGTGGACGCGAACCTGGATGGCAACACGAACGACCGGGCGCAGTTGATTGGCGACCCGCATCTCGACAACCCGACGGCCGCCCGTTGGTTCAACACGGCCGCCTTCGCCCAGAATCCCGTGGTGACGGGGGTGGCGACTGACGGCAATTCGCCGCGAAACTTTCTCTATGGGCCGGGATATTGGACGGTCGATCTTGGCCTGTCACGCGATTTTCATTTAACTGAACGCGTCGGGCTGCATTTTCGCGCTGAGGCCACGAACGCCTTCAATCATGTGAACCTGGGACAGCCAAATGCATCCGTCCCCGCCAACGTAGCCACGTCCACAACCTTTGGCGTAATCAGCTCAGCCGGTCCGATGCGCAAGCTTCAATTCGGCGCACGGTTGACGTTCTAAGGATTCACCTGCTGGTAGCGAAACGGCTGGGCGGAAGACGATATTTCGTCCAGCCCAGCCCGTTCACGGTGTGAATATTTGAAATCCCCTTCTCCCCTTGGGAGAAGGGTTGGGGATGAGGGCTTGTTCGCGTCATCCGATCAATCGAAGGAACGCGAGGTACGAATTCGCTTCGCGAATTCGTACCTCGCAACATAGAGATAATGTGTTGCCCGTCACAAACCCTCACCCAACCCTCTCCCAAGGGGAGAGCGCCGAAAAGGCCCTTGCATCAACTCCTTCTCATAATTCTACTCCTCATCTCACATCCCAGTTTCCGAACAACCGCCCAGGACGCGCGCGAACTGCAACAGGAGCGCACCGCCAGCACCAAACTGAAAGGTGAGCACCCGCTCGTTGAACTTATGCGGACGCGAAAGTCTGCGTT
>DASQYL010000351.1:0-13235 GCA_035639235.1 Pyrinomonadaceae bacterium
GCCGTTTCATCGCTTATCGATCGCAGGCAACACCGGGGTACGAAAGCGATCGATTTCGGCTGATGCTTTACGATCGCCAGACCAATCAATCGAAATCAATCAGCGAGTCGCTGGATTCATGGGTTGACGAATTCGCTTTCAGCCCCGACAGCAAAACAATCTACCTCGAAGCCGAAGAGCGCGGACGTGGACCAATTTATACAGTTTCAGTCAGCGGTGGACCAGTGAAGAAGCTGATTGGCAGCGACGGTTTTAACGGCGATATTCATCCGACCAAAGACGGTCAGGCCTTAGTGTTCTCGCGTAGCAGCATGACTAAGCCGGCTGAGATCTATCGCGCGAACAACGATGGCACAGGGGTAACGGCGTGGACGACAACGAACGGTAGCTTGCTGGCGCCGTTCAAGCTGCAACCGGCCGAAGAAGTGACCTGGACCGGCGCTGCGGGAGCAAAAGTGATGGGCTGGATCGTCAAGCCTGCGAATTTCAATCCGCGCAGAGAATATCCGCTCGTGGTTTTGATTCACGGCGGACCGCAAGGCGCGTGGAATGACAACTGGGGTTATCGATGGAATCCGCAGATTTATGCGGGCGATGGTTACGTGGCGTTTTTGCCGAACCCGCGCGGCTCAACCGGCTATGGCCAACAGTTCGTTGCCGACATTTCCGGCGACTGGGGCGGCAAGGTTTTCACCGACATCAGCAACGGCGTCGCGATGATGGCCAATCAACCTTACATTGAGAAGAACCGCATCGGCGCCGCGGGCGCGAGTTACGGCGGCTACATGATCGATTGGATCGAAGGTCACAACAACGATCCGCGATTCACCTACAAAGTGCTGGTGTCGCACGACGGGGTTTACAACCTGACCAGCATGACCGGCGCGACCGAAGAGTTGTGGTTCACCGATTGGGAATTCAAAGGCCAGCCGTGGACCAACAAAGAAATGTACGAGCGCTGGTCGCCGAGTAATTTTGTGCAGAATTTCAAAACGCCGGTTTTGATTATTACCAACGGATTGGACTATCGCGTGCCTGAAGGCGAAGGCTTGCAATTCTTCACTGCGGTGCAACGCATGGGAGTCGAATCAAAACTCTTGGACTTTCCCGACGAAGGTCACTGGGTAACGAAGCCCGCCAATTCGGCATTCTGGCACAACACGGTGCTTGATTGGTTGGACAAGCATTTGAAGTGAAACCAAAGACAGTCCGCGGACGAACGCGAATACACGCAAATCGGACATTCGTCACGTCTGCTTATTCGCGAGCATCCGCGTAAATCCGCGGCTAATTTTAATCGGAGGTTCCATGCCAGGTTGGCTCAAAGCTTTGCTGATAGTTGTCGTCGTTTTGGTGCTAGTGGCGGTCGGCGTAATTGGCGCCGGCGTCTACTACGTCATGCGAAACAAAGATACCTGGATTGCGCGCGGCAAAGAGATTGCCGAAGAAGGAAAGAACTTCGGCCGCGATACCGACAATCAAGGTTGCGTTGACGAAGGCGTCAGTCGTTATAAAAAGGAGCCGGGATTGACCAGTATCTTCTCGAACACAATCTTTATGCAGACGTGTCTCGATGCCAGTAAGCCCACGCCGGGATTCTGCGAGGACGTTCCCAAGTCGATGGAGTTCATGAAGAGTGCTGAATGGAAGTTGAAGCAGTGTCGCATGGTTGGTCTGCAATCAGACAACAACTGCCAGAATCTGTTCACGCCGGTGCAGCAGTTTTGCGAAAACCGATACCGGCGGTCGCGTGAAAGTAATTCGAACCAGGAATAACTTGTTGCGTGTTGTCCTGAAATGACTGGGTGGGCAAAGACGATAATGATCGCGGTGGCTGTAGTCGTAGTTTGCCTGCTACTCGTTTTCGGAGTCTTGGGGGGTGCGGCGATGATGGGCTATCGGGCAGCCATGCGCGCGGGCTATGAAGCCGCGACAATTCAAAACCTCAAAACAATCGCAGCGGTTGAGGCCCGATACTTTATTAGCCACCACCGCGCATATGCGAGTTTGGATCAGTTGATTAGCGAGCAATCGCTTAGCACAAAGTTCGCCGGCCATCCCACCATCGCCGACGGCTACGTTCTTAACTTGTCGGTGGCCCGCAGAGCAGACGGTTCGTCCCGGTACAAAATCACCGCCGATCCACCGACCGAATCAGAAGACGTAAATCACTTTTATCTTGATTCAGACGACGATCGGATTCACGTAAACTCCGAACGTCAGGCCGGTCCTGCGGATCCGTCAAATTAGGAACACATGGCTCGCCAACATTTGACTGAGCTGGACAGGCTGACCATCCGCGAACGACCGCAAGGTCAGCCGCTCATGCACCAAAAGTGGGGCAAGCTGCTCTTCATGCATTGGCGCATCGAAGAGCGCGAGCTGCGCCCGCTGATTCCTGAACAACTTGAAATAGACACGTTCGACGGCACGGCCTGGATTGGAATTATTCCATTCACGATGTGGGACATTCGCGCGTTGCCGCCGTTCGTGCCCGCCGTGCCAGGTTTCAGCTCGGCGCATGAGCTGAACGTGCGCACGTATGTTTATTATGACGGCGTGCCGGGCGTGTGGTTCTTTTCGCTCGACTGCAACAGCACCGCCGCTGTAATCGCCGCGCGCACTTTCTATCATCTGCCGTACTTGAATGCGGCCGTCGATCTCGAACAGACCGGGAAAACGATCGACTACGCACTCAAACGAACAGACGATCCGCCGGCGAGTTTCAGGGCTTCATGGAACATCGGCGAGACGGTCCCATTCTCGCATCCTGACTCGCTCGATTTCTTTTTAACCGAACGTTACTGCCTTTACCCCGAGTGCGGCGGCGATCTTTATCGCGCGCGCATCTTTCACCCACCGTGGCCGTTGCAAAAGGCTTCGCTGAACGCGTACGAATCGACGATGATCGAATCGGCGGGGGTGAATGCGTTCGCGGAAGAGCCGGTGCTGAGCTACGCCGAAGAGATTGATGTTGATATCTGGGGAATAAAGAGAGTGTAGCGCAAGTTGTTAACTTGCGACGTGCCGCAAATTAACAATTTGCGCTACTTTGTTTCGGACACGATGAGCAACTCCCGCGATCGCAGTTTGTAAGGCTCGCCCTTCAGCGAACCGTAAAGATTGAGCACCTCAAACCCCGATCGATTCAACATGCGGCGCAGCTCGGCGACAGTGTAAATCCATTCGCGGGCCAAGCGACTCTCGCGTTTTCCGTCTCGCTCGAAAATGTATTCGCTGTCGATGCAACTCTCTTCAGCGATATAACGCTCTTTGATCGTGATCGAGAGGTCGCCCATTTCGTGACAACTCTGCTCTTCGAAATCCGGAATGACCGATTCTGCCGCCATTCCAGTCTCAACAACGAAGCGGCCGCCGGGCTTGAGTACGCGCGCCACGGCTCGGAGAAAAACTTCCGTCTGTTCATGTCCAAGAAAGGCGAAGCTGTTACCGAAACAGTAAGCGCCGTCGTAAATCGAATCGCCTTCCAGCAGCCGCATGTCGCTGAGAATGAATTCTACGACCGCGGGCGGTGCTGACATCGATCGCGCTTCAGCAATAAATTCTTCCGAAATATCAACTCCAGTAACGCGCACGCCACGTTGCGCCAGTTCAAACGACAGACGTCCGTTGCCGCACGGCACATCGAGCGCTTGCGACTCCGGCCCGCACTTCAAATGATCGATCAGGAATTGAGCTTCCGCCTGCGTCTGCTCCGCCGACATCGCCCGGCGCCAAAGCTCGAGCGTCACGCCGTGAAAGAAAGATTCGAACCAATTGTCGGGAATCCGCATTATTCAGGCCGCTCCAACGGCGGCAGCACTGCGATGAAGTCATTTTCAAAGCGAGCCGCGTAATCGTTTAGCAATTCCGTCACACGCTCCTGGTTTGGCGAACGCATGATCAATCCGGCGTGATGTCTCTTCTTCACTCGATAAGTGATTTCGGGATCGTCGTACGCCGTCGTGTCAGGATATTCCTGCCGCGCCAACGAGAGAATGATGCCGGCGTGATCCTTGCGCGGCTTCAGACGCGGGCGCGAATCGGCAATCTCCAGCTTCGCCCACTCGCGCCAGAGATTTATTCCGGACGCCGCTTCCAAAACATCAGCGATATACGCGCCGCCAACACGTGCGGCGATTTCGAGAAAATAGAACTCGCCGTCTGTGTCGCTTCTGATGAACTCAGCGTGCGTCGCGCCGGTCTCCAGACGCATCGCCTTTACCAGCCGCTTATTAATATCGACCAACTTTTTCTTCTCGACAGAATCGTGTGGGATTGTTTGTGAAATATAGGCGCCGCCGCCATGGGCGACTTGCAGTGGCGGGCGTCCGTACTTGTTCACGCCGGCGAAGACTACGCGGCCGTCATAGACTAGCGAATCGACATGAAAGACTTCGCCGGGAATAAATTGCGCCAGCACATGATACGAAGCACGTTCGCGCAGGGCTTCACGTTGATTCAATATGTCGATCGCCGCCCAAACTTCATCGGCGTTATTCAACTTTTGGATGCCAATCGCCGACACGTCTGAGCGTGGTTTCAAAACCCAGGGCGCGGGCACTCGCTTCAGATAATCGTTGATCGCGTCGTTATTAATGGCGGCGCAGAACTCCGGCACCCTCACACCGCCTTTGCGAGCGTTGACCGCCATTGCGTATTTATCGCGAAAGACTTTCGCGCGCGAGCTGCTCATGCCCGGCAGACACAGGTGCTCGCGCGTGAGCGCGGCGATGACCACGTCGAATTCTTCCAGAGCGACGATCCGATCCGGCATTCGCGTTTTCGCGATGTGACTTATGAGATCAAGGTACAGCTCGACCGGCGCATCGTTCGGCAGGGCGAAGACTTCATCGAGCACGTCACGCGGCCAGTCCTCGTGCAGCATCTTTTCTTTGGTGACGAGGATGACGTCACACCCGGCGGCCTTGCATTCGCGCATAAAGTCGCCGCCTTTAAAAAAAGTGGCGAAGCAGACGATGTTGAACGGGTGCGTGTCTATCATGATCGATTTGGTCCACTATACAACGGCGCTCCGCCAGGAGCGCAATGTTTATAGAAACAACGTGGGTCCAAATTTGTTCGCTTAGTCGGAAGTGGTGCGCACTTCCGACCAAGCGTTTGCTCTACGCTAACATCGTAGGCTATAAACATCGCGCTCCGCTGGAGCGCTAAATCGAATGATCTTTCGCGGTCCATATCCTAATGTGACGATCCCGGAAGTCTCGCTTACGGACTTCATCTTTGCCTCAACGAATCAATTCAAAGAGAAGACCGCGCTGATCGACGCGTCAAGCGGTCGCTCGATGACGCATGGCGAATTTCATGACGCCGTGTGTCGGGTCGCCTCGAGTCTAGCTCGCAAAGGATTTAAGAAAGGCGACGTGTTCGGGATCTTCAGCCCGAACTGTTTGGAGTACGCGGTCGCATTTCACGCGATCGCGATGCTGGGCGGCATCAACACCACGCTAAATCCGCTTTATACAGCCGAGGAAGCAGCCTTCCAATTGCGAGACGCGCGCGCAAAATTTCTCGTCAGTGCGCCATGGTGCATCGACAAAGCGAAGATCGCGGCCCAGGCGGCCGGCATCGAGGAACTATTCGTGTTCGGCGAAGCAGAAGGCACAACCTCGTTTGCCACTCTGTTCGCCGGTGAGGGCGAAGTCCCGCGCGTCGACATCGATCCAAATAACGATTTGGTGGCGCTGCCTTATTCAAGTGGCACGACTGGGTTGCCGAAAGGCGTCATGCTCACTCATTACAATCTGGTCGCGAACATGTGCCAGATGGACGGGCTCGATTATTTTCAATCTAACGATACTTTGCTATGTGTGCTGCCGCTGTTTCATATTTATGGGCTCGTCGTCGTGCTGAATATGGGGCTGCATCTGGGCGCGACGATCGTGATCATGCCACGCTTCGATCTCGAACAATTTCTCGGAGCGATTCAAAAATATCGCGTCACGCTCTCGCATATTGTGCCACCGATCGTTTTGAAACTGGCGAAAGATCCAATGGTTGATAATTACGACTTGTCGAGTTTGAAAATGATTTTTTCCGGCGCTGCTCCTTTGGGTGCTGACCTTTCGCGCGAGTGCATGACGCGCATCGGTTGCGGTATTCGTCAGGGCTACGGCATGACGGAAACGAGTCCGGTCACGCACAGCAGCCCCGCCGATCCGGAGAAAATGAAACTAGGTTCGGTCGGCACCGCAGCGCCCAATACGGAAGTGAAAGTTGTCGATCCGGCGAAAGGATCTGAACTCGGTCCGAATGTAGAAGGCGAAGTCTGCGTTCGTGGTCCACAAATCATGAAAGGGTATTTGAATAATCCGGATGCGACCGCGCGCACGATCGACCAGGACAATTGGTTGCACACCGGCGATATCGGCTACGCGGACGAGGGCGGTCATTTCTTCATCGTCGATCGCGTGAAGGAGTTGATTAAGTACAAGGGCTTTCAAGTTGCGCCGGCGGAACTCGAAGCAGTCTTGCTCACGCACCCGGCGGTCGCCGACGCCGCGGTAATTCCCGCGCGCGACGACGAAGCCGGCGAAGTGCCGAAAGCATTTGTCGTCAGAAAGCGTGAGGTGTCGAGCGATGAGATTATGCAGTTTGTCGCGGCACGCGTCGCGCCGCACAAGAAAATCCGTGACGTGGAATTCATCGCGCAGATACCAAAGTCGCTTTCGGGAAAAATCCTGCGACGGGTTTTGATCGAAGAGGAACGCGCGAAACGGAACGGAAATATACAATCGAGCTAATGTCATCAGTAACTACAAAAGCGCCCGCCTGGACCATTCCCGGTTTTCTCGAAGCGCGCGAAAACAATCATCTGTTCATCAGCGGCGTGGATGCGCTGGCGTTGACTCATAAATACGCCACGCCGTTGTTTGTGTTCTCAGAGCCGCGCATTCGCGCGAATATCACACGCCTGCAATCCGCCGCGAAACAAGTCGATCGGCCGATTAAGTTTTGCTACGCGTCGAAGGCAAATTCGAACATGGCCGTCCTGAACGTCGTGCGCGAAAGCGGCATCGATATCGAAGTGAACAGCGGCGGCGAACTCTTCAAAGCTTTGCGTGCCGGCTTTCGTCCCGATCAAATTATCTTCAACGGCACCAGTAAGACCGAAGAGGAACTCGACGAAGCCGTGCGCGCCGGCATCTACGCGATCAACGTCGATTCGATTTATGAGATCGAGTTGGTCGAAGACGCAGTGCGGCGCGCGCGCAGTGAATTGAATCAGGGAATGCCCCCGGCTCGGATCGCTTTGCGCCTGGTTCCTGAAATCGGCACGCGCTCGCATCTCGGTTTGCAGACGGCGCTTTTGACTTCGAAGTTCGGCATCTCGTCGTCTGAAGTGCTTGACGCATTTCGCCGCGGATTGCAGCATCCCGAACTGATTCACGTCTGTGGCATTCACATTCACGTCGGATCGCAAACGCCGGATGTGGAACCTTTTGCCGAAGCATTCAAGAGCATGTGGAACCATCTCATGACGATCCATCGCGAGACCGGTTTGACGCTGGAGCACATCAATCTCGGCGGCGGCATCCCGGTGAATTATCTGCGCGATCGTTCGCAAGCCGATCAACTGCCCAAACATGAACGCGACATGCTCGGCGCCGAGCTTGAGCCGGCGACAGTATTGTCAGAGGCGCTGCGCGTCGCGCGCGAATCGGCACAAGATGCAGAGGCCGAGCACTTGCTCGATCAAGTCACGATCCTGCTCGAACCCGGCCGCAGCATCATTGGCGACGCGGGCGTGGTGCTGACAAGAGTGCGCAACATTAAGCGCCGACCGGAAACTGACGACGTGTGGCTGTTGACTGACGCCGGCTACAACATCCTGCTGTCGATGAACAACTACAAGTGGTACTACCATCTGATTTCGGCGTCTCGCGCGTGCGAGCCACTCGAAGCGCAATACAAAGTCGCTGGTCCATTATGCGATTCCGGTGATGTTTATTTCGATATCGAACGTCATGGCCGCTTGCCCGATTATCGTTTGCTGCCCCGCGACGTGAAGCCGGACGAGGTGCTGGCGCTCTTGAATAGCGGAGCCTACTCGCTGGCGCAAATGTTTCCGTACAACGGCCGTCCTCTGCCGGCGGCCGTGATGGTGCGCGAGGGTGGAAAAGCGGATTTGATCCGGCGGCGCGATAGCTATGAAGATCTTTTGATGAATGAGGCGTTCTAAACGCTATTCACTGGTAATGGTCAAAATTCAAAATTCAAGATTCCAAATTCCAGAAGTGTAATGTCGCTCGATCCGCGCTCTAAATTTGAAAAGGACACGCAGTTCTAATTTTGAAAGACATGCGGCTCTAAATATGGCCGCGAAGGAGCGCGAAGAGTTCGTAAACGAACTTGCAGAGATTCGCGCGAAAGCGAAGGTAGCGAATCAGAGCAGCTAGCGCGAACAATGAACGCGAAACGCGAAACTCCAAACTCGAAGCTGACGAATGGCCAACTCGTGCGCGGGCTCGGTCTGGTCGCGGCGATTGCGGTCAACGTCGCTAACGTCATCGGCACCGGAGTTTTTCTCAAAGCGCGCGTCATGACCTGCAACGTCGGCACGCCTGGCAAGGCTCTGACGGTTTGGGCGGTTGCCGGCTTGCTTTCGTTGGGGGGTGCGCTCACTTACGCCGAGTTGCTGGCGATGTTTCCGCGCGCTGCCGGCGAGTACGGCATCATGCGCGATGCCTACGGCCGACCATATGGATTTATTTATGGCTGGACCCAGTTCGCGATCGCGCGTAGCGCTTCTGCGGCGGCGCTCGCCGTCGGTTTCGCCATCTTTCTAAATCAACTTTTGAATGGCGCACTAGGCGCCAACTTCTTCACGCTGCATCTGGGCGGATTAGACATTCCCTTTGGCCGGCTGCAACTTATCGCACTTGGCGCAATTGCCCTCACGGTGCTCATTAATTGTGCGGCAGTTACCTTCAGCGGCGGCGTCGCTACTTTTCTGACCGCGATTAAGGTGCTGCTGCTGATAGGCGTCGGCGTCGGTGCGTTTCTTTATTCCAACGGTGATTGGTCGCACCTGTCGCAAGCGAATGTTGGTGGAGCGTGCGAAGGAGTCGCGATTACCACCGGCGGCTTCGCCGGATTCGCCGCCGCGATGTTGGGAGCGCTGTGGGCCTATGACGGCTGGAACAACATCACGTTTCTCGCGGGCGAGGTAAAAAATCCCGAACGCAATCTGCCGATGGGTTTGATCATCAGCATGTTTCTGGTGATGGGTCTTTATCTCTTGGTCAACTTCGGCTATTACCATGTCCTCACGCCGACGGAAGTCGCCAGCGTTCCCGCGTCGTTGTCGGTCGCCGCCGAAGTTGTGCGCCGCCTACTCGGCGCGATCGCGCTCACCTTGATGGCCGCGGCGATGATGATGTCTTCGTTCGGCGCGTTGCACGCATCGATTCTCGCGACTTCGCGCGTGCCATACGCGATGGCCCGCGATCGTCTTTTCTTCAAAGGACTGTCGAAAGTTTCGCCGCGCACGCACGTGCCGATTCGTTCGCTGATCGTGCTGGGCATCTGGTCAAGCGTGCTCGCATTATCAGGGTCTTACGATCAATTAACTGATGCGGCAATCTTCGCGTTGACGCTCTTTTATGCATTCGTGGCGGCCTCGGTGTTTATCTTTCGCCGGCGGATGCCCAATGCCCCAAGACCCTATCGCACTTGGGGTTATCCAATTGTGCCGATCGTTTATCTAGCCGTGACGGCGTGGCTTTTGGCGCGCATCGTTTGGGACGCGCGGCCGGCAATGTCCTCGACGATGAGCCTCTTCGCGACCGGTCACCCAATGTCGGCGCTCGGCGAGTCGTTGAAGGCGCCGCCGCTCGCGAGCCTGGTTTTCATCATTATCGGCTTGCCGGTGTATTTCATCCTCGCGCGTCAAAGCAGGAGTAAGAATGAAGAATAGATTTGTATTCGCGTTAGTTGTGCTGATTGGCGTTTCGATTTCCGCGCAGCGTCAACCGCGAAATGTTTTGGCCGCGCGGACATCATCTAGCGCTGCTTCGCTGCAACAGCTAGTCGACGACGCGGCGCACGCGGCGCTGTCAAAATTTGCCGATCAAAAGCTGAACGAATCACAGCTTTCGATCGCTCTGATCGATTTGCGCGATCCCCAAAACCCGGCAACGGCGAGCTTTCGCGGCAACGAACGCATCTATCCGGCGAGTGTCGTCAAGCTTTTCTATTTGGTGGCGGTGCATCGCTGGCTCGAAGACAAAAAAATTCAGCCGACGGATGAATTGAAGCGTGCCGTGCGCGACATGATCGTCGATTCGTCAAACGAAGCTACGCAATACGTTGTTGACGTGTTGACGCAAACAACAGGTGGATTTGAATTGTCGCCGAAAGAGATGGCGGAGTGGCAATACAAACGAAACGCGGTCAATCGCTATTACTCCTCGCTAGGCTTTACAAACATCAACGTCAATCAAAAGACTTTTTGCGAAGACGCATACGGCCGCGAACGCGTGTCGCGCGGACCAAACGGTGAGAATCGAAACAAACTCACGACTGACGCGACTGCGCGTCTGCTCGCGGAGATCGTCGCCGGCCGCGCAGTCAGTCAGGCTCGCAGCGCACAGATGATGGAGCTGTTAAAGCGGGATTACACCGGCACTTCAAAAGACAATGACGACCAGGGCCACGGCTTTACCGGCATCGCTTTGCAGGGAATCAACGGCGCGAAGCTTTGGTCCAAAGCCGGATGGACCAGCACGACGCGTCATGACGCGGCCTATGTCGAGCTACCGAATGGAGCGAAGTTCGTGTTGGTGACCTTCACCACCGATCACGCAAACGATCGCGAGATCATTCCCACGGTGGCGAAAGTTGTGCTCGAGGCCTTCAGATCGAAGTAGTGTCCGAACCTGACATGGTTGCGGCGATAACATGGTGATTGATTTATCGGAGCAACATGGACCGATCACAACGCTGTTCGATCGATTGTCAGCCCGCGATAAAAATAGATACCGTCTCAGTCCCGAGCAAATTGATTTCTTTCACACGAACGCTTACCTCGCGGGCATTTCCCTGCTCAACGAGGTGCAAATCGAAGCGCTGCGCGAGGAATTGGCGCGGTTAGTCGATCCTCATTACCCGGGGCATGATTTCTTCTACGAATTTCATTCAAACGAATCGTCTGATCCTTCCACTGTTTTATTTCACGCATTAGGCGCGTGGCGCATCGCCCCGGCCTTTCATGATTTGCTTTGGCATCCGAGGTTTCTGATGCCAGCTTCGCAATTGCTCGGAGGCGCGGTGAGGTTCTGGCACGATCAAATCTTTGTGAAACCGCCGCATCACGGCAGCGTTGTTGCCTGGCATCAGGATTATTCGTATTGGACGCGCACACAGCCAATGGCGCACTTGTCTTGTTGGATTGGTCTGGACGATTCAAGACTTGATAACGGATGCGTTCATTACGTTCCGAAAAGTCATCGGTGGAATCTTCTGCCGATAACCGGATTGGCAAACGACATGAATGCAATCCAATCGGTCTTGACAGATGAGCGAAAGGCACAATTCAAACCAGTTGCGATCGAGCTAAAAGCCGGTGAAGGTTCGTTTCATCATCCTTTGATGGTGCACGGTTCCTACGAAAATCGCAGCGAGCAGCCACGTCGCGGCGCGGTCATCAACGTATTTCGCGATGGCGTACTATCTGCCTCCGATGCGCCTCTGCTTCAAAGCGTCCCGCCAATTCGCTCTGGCGAGAAAATTCAAGGGCAGTTCTTCCCGCTGCTCTTTGATCCTTCTTCGCCCAATAAACTTTTCTGATTGCAAGACACTGGGAACTTCGGCGCGCGAAGCTTGTCTAACAAGCCAAACGTGGAGGTCACAACCGCATGTCGACTCAGGAGTTAAGTGTGTCCGTAGCGCGAGCAAAACCGAGCATCAACGTGACTCCTCTCATCGACGTATTGCTGGTGATGCTGATCATTTTCATGGTCGCCGCGCCGCTGAAGCCGCAGAGGTTCCTGACGAAGGTTCCTGCAAAACCAGATTCAAACGATCGCTTGCAGCCGAATGATAAGACTCTTGTCGTAACGATCAATTCTGACTTGACTCTGAAACTCAACAGCTTGACCGACATGGGTTCTGTCTATGACACGAGCAAGCTGTGCGCGACGCTAGTCGACGTATTTCAGCAGCGCAAACAGAACCATGCCTACAAATATGAACTACGCGATCGCATGGATCTGCCGGAAGATGTTCGCATCGAGAAGACTGTCTTCATCAAGGCGCCGCGGTCGCTACCTTACGCCGACGTCGTTCGTGTGCTCGATGGCATCAAAGGTGCCGGCGCAACTCCGATCGGATTACAGATCGACGATTTGAATTAATCCTGCAACCTCAATTCAACGAAAGCCGGCAGGATGCCGGCGCACCGCACGCAGGGATGCGTGCGCTCCTTCAAGCCAACTTGCATGACTGTGAATCTCATCTGATAAAATTGTGTCCAGGCCCCGAATATTTCATGAGTTTATCAGGAGAGTTTTTATGAGTCTCGACAGATTTTTATCGAATAAGAATGGTCAATTGAAAGCGGGAGTGGTTGCCTTGCTTTTGCTGCTCGCAGTAGCCGGGTGCAAAGCGCGCGCGTCGAATCCGGCGTTGAACTTTGCTCCGATACCCGACACGAGCCCGCAAAATACGTATGCGGACATTGTTAGCCGCGTCGCGCCGGCGGTAATCACGATTCGCGCCGACAAGCGCGTGCGGAATGCACAGCAGTTTCCGTTCTCGGACGATCCATTCTTCCGCGGATTATTTGGTAACCGTGGTCAGCAACCACCGCAGGAAGAACTTCAGCGAGCCTTGGGATCGGGCGTGATTGTCAGCGCCGATGGCTACATCCTGACGAACCATCACGTGATCGACGGCGCCGAAGACATCAAGATCGACATGAATGACGGCCGCACGCTTGACGCAAAATTGATTGGAGACGATCCGCCGAGCGACCTCGCTTTATTAAAGGTCAACGCCTCGGGTCTGACCTTCATGACGCCCGCTGATTCCGACAAAGTCCGGGTGGGCGACGTGGTGCTCGCTATCGGCAACCCGTTCGGCATCGGGCAGACAGTGACAATGGGAATTATCAGCGCCAAGGGACGTTCGACCGGCGGGACTGGCTCGGGCAGTTTTGAAGACTTTCTGCAAACCGATGCGCCAATTAATCACGGCAACTCCGGCGGTGCGCT
>DASQYL010000352.1:0-12230 GCA_035639235.1 Pyrinomonadaceae bacterium
CGCCCTCTACCGCATCACACCGGAAATCATCGATGGCCGGCAGACTGTGACCTCATGACCCTTGCAAAGCCGTCGCTGAGAGTTTCATCGCCTGGCTGTCAACAATTAGCTGCGCACCGAAAAATTCGAACCTGGCGCAACAAACGAAGCGAACCTGTCGTACAATAGTCCGCGTTCGAGGGTCACACTTTCCCCGCCCTGGCCAAACTCTCTCCGCTTTACCGAATCCCGGCATTACAGGAACAACATCATTGAATAAAGATAAGCTTGGCGTTGTAAGAAGCATCGCTCTAGCGCTGTTCGTCATCTTCGGCAGCGTTTTCGGTCAATCGACTTTCGCCAGAGGCAGAGACTGGCGACCGCAACGGACGTGGGTCTTCGCGGTTGGCATTCTTCAATTTCAAGACAAAGACATCTTCAGTTCGTTCCCGCAAAAGGACCGGCGCGATGCGCAGTTAATTGAGTTCTTTCGGCAACAAGGCGTGCCAGATTCGCAAATCATTTTTATGAAAGACTCTCAGGCGACGACGCGGCGTGTGCGAAATTCTTTTCAGAATTTCCTTTCGCAGACAGGGCCCGACGATCTGCTGATCTTTTATTACACGGGACACGGCTACAAATCTGACGACGAACAGACAACGTATTTCGCGACTTACGACGCCGGTGATGACGCCGAAGGCTGGCCGGTCGACTCGATCGTCCGCGACATTGAGAAGTACTTCAAAGGTTCGCGCGCGCTTTTGACGGCAGACACCTGCTTCTCCGGCACGCTGGCTCAAGCGACCCGGCAATTCGGGAGGCGAGCCTCGTACGCGACGCTCGCGTCGGCAACTTCGAATCGTACCTCGACCGAAAACTGGACCTTCACCGAGATGTTATTGGCGGGCTTGCGCGGAAGATCATTCGCCGACATCAATGGTGACGGCGAAATCACGCTCAGTGAGCTCGCCCAGGATATCAAAGACGACATGGCCTTCGCGGAAAACCAAAAGGCGGTCTTTGCGACGACCGGCAACTTTCAACCGGAAATGGAATTGGCCGTCGCTGAGCCAAAGATCGATCCGTTGATCAGTCAACGTCTCGAAGTTCGCTCCGAAGGCGATTGGTATAAAGCACGAGTTGTTGATGCGCGCGGCGGCCGATATCGTGTGCATTACTTTGGCTACGAAGATTCGGACGATGAGTGGGTGACCCAGAGCGATTTCCGTCTCTCTCAAGACATAGCGAGCGGCAAGAACACGCGACGTAACAACTCAGCTTGGAACTCGTCCAATTACCAGGCGTCTGGCGATTACCGATCGTCGAACGAATACCGCATCGGTTCGAACGTCGAAGTGAACTGGAAAGGACATTGGTATAACGCCAGGATCGTCGATGCCAGAGAGGGCCGCCATCTGGTTCACTACGCCGGCTATGACGAGAGTTGGGATGAATGGGTGGCGGACAATCGCATTCGTCATCCGTCCTGGGACGATTGATCCTTCGCACGTCGATCGATAAAACCTGCGATCGAATTCGCTTAATCAGGCAATCTGCGATTCGAAGGTGATTGAATCGTCAATGCATGTTTCCGTTTCGCAGTGACGCCAGCAGACGATTAACGGATTGCAGCAGGGCACGCGCGTTTCGATCCATACGGCCCACCGCGTCGCGATGCATCGGCGAAAGCGGCGTTTTTTGATCGCGCTCGAGAAACTGGCAAATGCCGATGATGACGTTCAAGGGCGTGCGCAACTCATGACTGACTGATTTCAAGAAGTCGGGACTGTCAAGAGGAGCCGCAAAAAAGCTGTCACTTAAGCTCGTCTGTTTCTGTGGGACGTTAACTGGCTTCACCATTCATAGCTCTCAACACGAACGCAACTGCAACAGGCTTCGGGGCTGAGACCTCCGCGGCGATCTTTATCAATTGACGTGCCCGCATTGACGGCTTGCAAATTCGTTGAGAATGGCCTCATCAACCCGATTCTGATGGCTCGTGCCTCAGCATCTCTGCCACGATTTCGACCGCTATCGAGCGATTCCGATACAACTAGATCAATCCGTTGCGCGCGCGGATTTACGTGCCGGCAGGAACCGCTGAACGACCTCGTGCAGCATATCGAAGTCGATCGGCTTCGTGACGTATTCATCACACCCGGCCGCAAGCGCTTCGGTGCGAGACTCCGGCGAATCATGAGCCGACACGGCCACGATGGGGATACGTTTCAATCCTTTTTTCTGCCGAATCTGCCGCGTTGCCGCCAGCCCATCGAGCTTCGGCAAACTCAAATCCATGAGAATCAAGCCCGGTCGAGATTCGACCGCCATGCGCACGGCCTGCTCGCCATCGCTGGCTTCGAGCACACTATAGCCAGCCATCTCGAGCAGCCGACGCATCATGAAACGACTGTCCTCAAAGTCTTCGACGACGAGAAAGAGATTGTTCTTGCGCTTCATACGTGGTCTGATCGCTTACACATCCTGATCCGCGCGTGTTTTCCGCATTAGTAGCATACAATTCGGACTCTTCGCTATGCTGTCGAATTGAAACGCGACACAGAATCGTAAATTTACCGAGTTCATTTCGTACACTTTATCGCTAAGATTGTCACTTCTGAGAATGCGACCGGCACCAGCTAAAGTCCCTGACTCAAATGCGCTCGAACGTCTCGGCGGCGCCACGCTGCAAGTCGTTCACGATCTCAAGAATCAATTAAACGGACTCAAATTGTACGCCACGTTTTTGCGTAAGCGGCTGAAACGTGAAGATCAACCGCCAGACGAACGGGAGACACTACAGAAATTGATCGCCGGGTTGGATCGCGCGGCTAAAGATTTGACGGCCTTAGTTCGGTTTGCTCGCCCGCTGGAGTTGCGCGCGCAAGCAAACGTGGATTTGCGGCGGATTATCTCGAAGGTCATCGCCGAGGCTGCCGAGCGCGAGACAGGTGGGCTTCCACGAGTGGCGATTGCCGCCGATATCGAGGCTGCTTCGGTTATCGGTGAATTCGACTCCGTTGCAATCACCGAAGCCGTGAAAGCGATCACGGACGACGTGCGGGCTTCAGTTTCGCCAAAGGACCCCCAGCCGCTTTCGGTCGCGATGCGTGTCGATCGTGAAACTGCGCGTGCGGCGATCGAATGGCGCGGCAGCCATCTCAATAGACGAAGCGGTTCGGGCCTGAACGACTGCGGAAGCATTCATACAGCGCTGGCGACAAAGATAATTGAAGCACACGGCGGCGAAGTAAATTGCGACAACAATACGATTCGAGTTTTGCTGCCGCTATCGAGTAAGAGGATTTAAACGACTAATGACGAAATCGAAAGCACAAGACACTCGCATACTGGTGGTGGATGACGAGCCGATGATGAGCGATTCACTCAAACAGCATCTCATCGATGAAGGTTACACTGTCGATACCGCGGCGAGCGGAGCCGAGGCAATCGATCTATTCGACGGCGGCGCGCATCACTTGGTCATTTGTGACGTGCAGTTGCCCGACATGGATGGCTTGACGCTGCTGCGCCACATGAAAGATGCGAAGCCGAATACCGAAGTTATCGTCGTCACCGGATATGGTTCGGTGCAAACGGCAGTCGAAGCAATCAAGGCCGGAGCGTTCTATTTCGTCGAGAAGCCTTTTGATTTTGAAGAGCTTCTGCCCCTGGCCGAGAAAGCCCTCGAGCGCCGCCAATTGATGGCCGAAACCGAAAACATGCGACGGCAGCTTTCGACGCGCTCCGAATATTTCAACATCATCGGTTCGTCGAAACAAATGCAGACGATCTATGAAACGATCGAGTCCGTCGCTAAGTCAGATGCGAATGTTTTGATCGTCGGCGAATCAGGCACCGGCAAGGAACTAATCGCGAATGCGATTCACTACAACTCGCTGCGCGCGAAAAAACCGTTCATCAAAGTGAATTGCGCCGCGTTGCCGAAGGAGTTGATTGAATCTGAATTATTCGGGCACACGAAGGGCGCGTTCACCGGCGCCCATGCCGACAAGGAAGGCCTGGTGCAACATGCTGCCGGCGGATCGCTGATGCTCGACGAAATCGCCGAGATGCCGGTCGAGCTACAACCGAAACTGCTGCGCGTTCTTCAGGAGCGCACTTGCCGCAAGATCGGATCTGAGAAAAGTTATCCCGTTGATTTCCGATTGATTTGCTCGACGAACCGCATGCCCGCTGATGCAATTCGCGACGGTCTGTTGCGCGACGATTTGTTCTATCGCATATCGACCATCACGATTCATGTGCCGCCGCTGCGCGAGCGCATGGAAGACATTCAGTTACTCACCGACCACTTTCTGCAGCTCTACTCGGAAAAGTACGAACGGCCAATTGCCCATGTCTCACAATCGGCATATCAGCGCTTGTTCTCGCATCCATGGCCCGGCAACGTGCGCGAACTTCAAAATGTGATCGAACGCGCCGTGCTGCTCGCCAAAGGCGAACGCATCGAACCGGTCGATCTGCCTTTCGACAATGGCGGCGCTAATGCCGCCGCGCCGGCGATGTCGTGGGATGTGCCGCCAAACATGACGCTCGAAGACATCGAAAAATTCGTCATCGAGCGGACCCTGCAACGCACCGGCGGGAACAAACAGAAGGCCGCTAACATGTTGGGCATTTACCGTCCTCGCCTGTACAGCAAGATCAAGAAATACAAGATCGGATTGGACGCCGTCAGCGCAAATTAAGGCCAAGTCTCGATTACCCGGAAAAGATTTCACTTGAAAATCTTCCGTGCGTTTTGAGATTGTAGATCGAGAAAGCAAATCGAAAAGGAACAACCCGACTGTGCCAGCACGCCATGACGAACGCCGACACTCTCCCCGACTAGAAGCCAACCTGCAGGCGCGGCTGGAGTTTAGCGTCCTCATGCGCGAAGCCGACGACTCTGAAGGCGGCGTCCAACACCTGCGCGCCTGCGCCGGCTATACGGTGAACATCAGCCAGCACGGACTCGCGCTCGTGCTGCAGGCCCAGAATATCGACGAACAATACTTGATGGGCAACGAAGGTTCGATGGCGATCGAACTCGATTTGCCGAACGGATTGTCTTTGGAGATCCAAGCGACGCCGGTGCGTTACGAGAAGTTGGACGATGGTTACCTGATCGGCGCGCGCATCAGCGGAATGAAAGAGCGCGATCGCGAATTGTACGAAGAGTATTTGGAAGAGATTGGCGAAGAGTAAGAAGTTGTCCGCAGATTACACAGACTACGGTGATTGAAACTGAACTTCAGTTCGTAATCACTTGTTCTTTCAATCTGTGTAATCTGCGAAATCTGCGGATAATTCTTCAGCCGACTTCATAAGTAGCCACGCTCGTTGGTGTTTCCCAACACTTCACTTTATAAATCTGCACACGCTCGTCGTCGATCTTCGAAGCGATTCTCTCCAGCACAAAGCGGGCGACGTTCTCAGCCGAAGGATTCTGCTCTGCGACAAACGGCTCCAGCTCGTTCAGGTTCTTATGATCGAGATACGTGACGACTTCATCGGCGGCTTCTTTCAACTCGACAAAATCGACTAACAGTCCGATGTTGTTCAGTTCGCCCCCGCGCGCAAAGATTTCGATCTTGTAATTATGTCCGTGCAGGTTTTCGCACTTCCCTTTGTAGCCACGCAGTTGGTGCGCGCTGGAAAAGTTGCGCTCGATCATGACTTCAAATTGTCCGGGCATGATTACTCCTGCTTCGCCTCGTTTTCCACTTTCTTGCGCAGACTCAGTGGTCGCATGTCAGTCCAGACTTCCTTGATATAGTCGAGGCACTCTTGTTTTGTTCCGGTCTTGCCGGCGTCGGTCCACCCCAGCGCATTCTCGCGATCCGCGGGCCAGATCGAGTACTGCTCTTCGTGATTCATCACGACCTTGTAAATCGTTTTGTCCTCTTGATGTTCCCTATTCATCTCCGACTCCGTTTCCGTTGAAACAACGATCGCCGCCCATCATAGCGTCGCTGCTTTGCCGGCTTCAAACACGCTCGCCAGATCGGAAATCTGCGAAGTAACTCGGCACGGTGGCAAACTCTGCAAAAATGTTTTGCCGTACATCTTCGTGCGCAGACGCGGATCGAGCACTGCCAACACACCGCGATCCGTCGTACTCCGAATCAATCGACCAAGGCCTTGCTTCAAACTTATGATTGCTTGCGGCACGCTGTATTCGTAGAAACTCGACCCGCCCTGATCTTCGATATGACGCTGACGCGCCGCGACAATCGGATCGCTCGGCACGGCAAACGGCAGCTTATCGATGATGACGCATGACAACTGTTCGCCGCGCACGTCGACACCCTGCCAAAAACTCGACGTGGCGAACAACACTGCGTTCGGCGTAGCGCGAAACTGCTTCAGCAATTCGCCCTTCGAGGCGCTGCCCTGGACCAGGCACGGAAAATCGATCTGCGCAGCCACCCGTTCGAACATTTCGTTCATGCCCGCGAAACTGGTCGAGAGCACAAACGCACGTCCGCTCGTTGCATTGACGATCTTGATCACTTCGTCGGCAGCCGCGCGGCCCCATTGCGGCGAACGTGGATCGGGCATTGTCTTGGGCAAATAAAGCACTGCCTGATTTGCAAAATCGAAGATCGATTGCGCGATCATCTCTTCGCCTTCGTCGAGCCCGAGCCGTTCGCGAATGAATCGAAAATTGCCCGCGCTCGATAGCGTCGCCGAAGTCAGGATCACCGTTGGAACTTTCTCAAACAGCTTATCCTGCAACATTCCCGAGACATCGATCGGCGACGCCCGCATAAACACGCCGCGCCCCCGGCGCTCGATCCAATAAACGAACTGCTTGTCCTCCGCTTTGACGATGAAGTTCAGATCGAACCGAAGTTGGCGCGTGCGCCGCAGCAGATTCTCCGCATCGCCGCCATCGTTTAAGATCGCCAACGTTGTTTCCAGTCGATGCAGGACATGGTCGAGCGCGTGGAACGCAGGCATCCCTGCCTGCGGTTCGCCGACATCCATGTCGGCATCCGAACCCTCCCTCACGGTCGGGCTAACGCGACGTCGCGCCAAGGTGAATCTTCCATCCAACCCGCGCCCTTCGTGAAATGAGGTCCAAAACAGATCCGCAAATCGCTGAATGCGCGCACTCACACGAGTCAGTTCCTTTTGTGTCTCGCGGTCTTCAATCTTCAAGTAACTGACATCGCGCAGCAAATCGTCGATCTGATAATTCGAAACTCCCGTGCCGAAATATTCCGACGCCACATCCTCAACCTGATGCGCCTCGTCGAGAATCACCGCCGCGTAATCCGGCAGGACGGCGCCGTACGCTCCGTTGCGCAACGCGAGATCCGCAAAGAATAGGTGATGATTGACGACGATCACGTCCGCGTCCGTTGCGCGCTGCCGCATGCGAGTGATGAAACAGGGATCGAAGTCCGGGCATTTTTGACCAAGACAGGTATCAGATCGTGCATCGATGTGGCGCCAGAAAGGAAGATTCTCAGGCAGATTCGAGAGCTCTGCGCGATCGCCCGTTTCGGTTTGCGTGACCCAACGAAAAACTTGGTCGAACTGATCGATTTGTTCCAAGCCTTCCAGAAATGGCATGCTCTCCGCGCGTTTGATGCGATGAAGACAAGCGTAATTATTTCGACCCTTCATCACGGCCGCCCGAAATTTCGCCGGCAACGTCTCTTGCAGAAACGGAATGTCCTTATCCATCAACTGCTCTTGCAGATTCTTTGTCCCGGTAGAAATGACGACGCGCGCGCCGCTGCCACATGCAGCAGCTATGGCAGGCACCAAATACGCGAGTGTCTTACCCGTTCCAGTTCCGGCCTCGACAATCAAATGCCGCTTCTCTTCAAACGCGCGCAGCACCGCCTCGGCCATGTCGACTTGTCCAGGCCGATGTTCGTATTCCGGATGGGTTTTGGCAATGAGGCCGTTGGGTCCGAAGATCGATTGCATGAGAGTTTGTTCTATATCTTTTTCGCGTAACTGTATGCCAGCAGCCGTTCCTTTTGCAGGAGTGACTCAGCTTTCTTCACGAGCACTTCTGCGAAAGGTTGTTTTGACGTGCTGACGTTTACTTCGTACTTGTAGCCATCGTTAGTAAAGGTGAATGACTCGATGCCCTTCGCTTTATCCAGACTGCTCTTTCCATTCTTCACAATCAGCGATGGTTTGTCGCTGGCGCTCTTGTAATTGAATGTTTGATAGGTAAACGCGCCGTCGGTTTCTTGTGTTACATAGATTGTGCGCGCTTCTGTAATCAGCGCTACGCGCAAGCGTTCGAACGTGCGGCAGTCGTCCAGATCGGTTTCGGCATTCTTACCCTTTCCAATCGCGACTGCCGGAATCCAAGTCGTGTCTTCATCGCGATAGTTGCTCTGCATTACAACGTAGGTTACCGGCCCCACGTAGGTGAAATAGCACTTCATCATGCCGCAATCGCCTTCGCCTTTGATGCGCAGGGTCAACTCAGTCTTGCTCGCGGGAGCGGACTTGGGGAAAGTTGTGAAATGAAAGTTAGTCGACTTCCCGATGGGTTTGATGATCGTGATGTCGCGACGGCCATCGCACTGTGTCGAGTTCTGGAGCCACTTGGCGCCATCGAAATACGCGTCGATTTCATCGTAAGGAAGTTGCACTGAGTCGCGCCAAGAACTCGAAGCTGGGGCTGAGTTAGAAAGAAGTGCGAGTGCCAGCACTGCGATCGACAAAGCTGCAGCTTTGATCAAAGTTTTCATCGATTCTCCTCTGAATGGAAAAGATGCGCGATTGCTGGTCGCAGCTATCCGATCTATGAATTTGCCTGAAGAGTATTATGCCTGAGCCGTTTTGCGTACAAAGGGAACTTCGCGGTTAATTCAGCCACGCTGCGCTTCACCTTGTTGCGTACTTCTTCCGACTGCGGCTCATGAACGATCGCCGCGATCATGCGTCCTATTTCGCGCATCTCCGGCTCTTTCATACCACGCGTGGTCACGGCGGGAGTGCCGAGGCGCAAGCCCGAAGCGATGAAAGGTTTGTTTTGATCGAAGGGAATGGTGTTCTTGTTCACGGTGATCTGCGCGGCCTCGAGAGCCTTCTCGGCGTCTTTTCCGCTGATTCCCTTCCCGTCCATCCAAACATCGACAAGCATCAGATGATTGTCCGTGCCGCCTGAAACGATGCGCAGTCCCTGCTCCTGCAATTCAGCGCATAAAGCTTTCGCGTTCGCGAGAATTTGTCGCTGATATTCTTTGAAGTCATCGCGCAGCGCTTCGCCAAACGCCACTGCTTTCGCCGCAATGATATGGACCAATGGACCACCTTGCACGCCCGGAAACAATCTTCGGTCGATCTCCTTCGCGTGTTCTTCTTTGCAGAGAATCAAACCGCCACGCGGACCGCGCAGCGTCTTGTGCGTCGTCGTGGTTACATAATCGGCCTGCGTTACGGGCGACGGATGCAGTCCGGCAACGATTGGCCCGGCGATGTGCGCGATGTCGGCAAACATGCGGGCGCCGACGCTCTGGGCGATCTCGCCGATCCGTTTGAAGTCGATGATGCGCGGATAAGCCGACGCGCCACAGACAAGCAATTTAGGGCGATGCTCTTCGGCCAATCGCTGCAATTCGTCGTAGTCGATCGTCTCGGTCTCGCGCGAGACACCGTAATCGGCAACCTTATAACTCAATCCGGAAAAATTTAGCGGATGCCCGTGCGTCAGGTGGCCGCCGTGCGAAAGATTCATCCCCAAAATCTGATCGCCGTATTGAATCGCGGCAAGATAGACGGACATGTTTGCCTGCGCCCCGCTGTGCGGTTGCACGTTCGCATGATCGGCGTTGAATAACTCTTTCGCACGATCGATCGCGGTCTGCTCGATGACGTCGGTCCACTCGCACCCACCGTAATAACGCTTGCCGGGATATCCTTCGGCGTATTTATTAGTAAAAACGGAACCGGCGGCTTCGAGAACTGCCTCGCTGACAAAATTCTCGGAAGCGATTAATTCGAGACCGTTTGCCTGGCGCGCGACCTCGTTGTCAATCGCATTAGCGATTACCGGATCAGTTTCGGCGAGAGGCAGGTTGAACAGACTATTCATCGAGAGGCTCCAGTTTTCAATTTTGGAGTGCGCCGGCTTGGCGGCGCTTTGCATTTCACGGCCAATACCGAAAAGCGGCGTCAAGGCGCCGCACTCCATATATCACTTCGCGTGATGCGCAAGTTCTTCCTGCTCGATCTCGCGAATCTTGTTTACGCGCCGCGCATGACGACCGCCGTCAAATTTTGCCGCGAACCAGGCGCGAACGATGTTCTCTAGTTCATCGAACGGAGTGAATCGCGCAGCGAGTGATAGTATGTTCGCGTCGTTGTGCTCGCGGGCCAGGCGCGCAATTTCTTCATTCCAGGCGACGGCCGCGCGCACTCCGGGAACTTTGTTGGCGGCGATCGCCATACCGGTTCCCGAGCCACAAAGAAGCAACCCTTCCTCAACATGGCCGCTGGCGACTTCGTCTCCAACCTTGCGCGCATAGTCGGGATAATCGACTGACTCTTCAGATTGAGTGCCAAGGTCTTCAAATTCGATCCCAAGTTCGCGCAGCAGCGGTTTCAGACGCTCTTTCTCCTCATAACCGGCATGATCGGCGGCGATGGCGATTTTCATTTTAAGAACTCACTGATTGAATTTGGTTCGATGGTACATCAGCGAATGAGGAGTCGCAATGAAGGTTCGCGGCTTTGCCGCCTGATGTGCGGTCAGGCTCCGCCTTACCGATCAAGCAGCTTTGAAAACAACGCGAGGCTATGCCTCGCGAAGTCGGAGGCGTAGCCTCCGCCATCAATTAACTAGGTTCCACGGAACGGCGGAGCCTTCCTCACATCGAACGGCGGAGCCGCTTTCGTTGTTTGCGTTCGGTTATGTGCTAAGCGAGAATGCTTCCTCTATGCGCTGGTCACAATTTTTCATTCCTACACTGCGCGAGGACCCGGCGGATGCCGAGGTTATCTCGCACAAACTACTCTTGCGCGCGGGCGTCGTGCGCCAACTCTCGGCGGGAATTTATTCATATCTGCCGCTGGGCCAGCGCATCGCGCTGAAAGTGATGCAGATTCTCCGTGAAGAAATGAACCGCGTCGGCGGCCAGGAGTTTTATCTGCCTGCGCTGCATCCGGCGGAGCTTTGGCAGGAGTCGGGCCGTTGGAATGCGATCGGCGACGACATGTTTCGCTTGAAGGATCGCAAGGGCGGCGACATGTGTCTCGGCATGACGCACGAAGAAGTGTTTACTTCGATCGCGCGCAACGAACTTCGCTCATACAAGCAACTGCCACAGGTCTGGTATCAGATCCAGGTGAAGTTTCGCGACGAGCCGCGGCCAAAGTCGGGATTGATGCGCCTGCGCACCTTCATCATGAAGGATGCGTATACCTTCGACGTTAATGAAGAAGGTCTCGACAAGTCGTTTAACGATCAGCGCGAGGCCTACCAGCGCATCTTCACGCGCTGCGGCATTCAGTTTTCGATCGTCGAAGCGTCGTCAGGATCGATGGGCGGATCGCAATCGAACGAGTTCGTCGCCAAAACTGATGCCGGCGAAGATTTGATTGCCAACTGCCCGAATTGCGGATACGCGGCGAATCTTGAGAAAGCCGAAGCGCGCCCACAAAAAATCACCGATGAACCTGGACTCGATAAGCCAGAGGAATTCCCGACGCCTGGTGTCCGTACGATCGATGATCTAGCAAGAGCGCCTTACTTAGTTGAGGCGAATCGTCAGATCAAGACGCTAGTTTACATGACCGGAAATTACGGTTGGGATTCTCGACTGCCAGCTAAACCTATCCTGTTCTTGCTTCGTGGCGATCACCAACTCAACGAAGCGAAACTGTTGTCCGTTTTTGGCGGCGCGGAAGTTCGACCTGCGCAAGATGTTGAGATACGCGAAATCCTAGGTGCTGGCGCTGGAAGCCTGGGCGCTGTCGGCGCAAAAGAAAGAGCCAAGCGTGCAACTTACAAACACCAGATAGAGGGAGGCGGTTTTCAGGAGACCATCAAGTACCCAGAGATCTCAATTATCGCCGATCGCGATCTCAAAGGCCGTCGCAACATGACGACGGGCGCGAACAAAGACGACCATCACATCCGCGGCGTCAACATCGAACGCGACATTGAGGTCGACCGCTGGGCGGACTTGCGCACCGTCAATTCGGGGGAAGCCTGTCCACGCTGCGACACTGGCACGCTCGAAGTTTTCAAGGCGATGGAGATTGGC
>DASQYL010000353.1:0-7113 GCA_035639235.1 Pyrinomonadaceae bacterium
GTGCGTGAGCATGATCTCCAAACTCTCGACGAACAGCCTATCAACTACTCAGTCCTTCCGGATCCACCGTTAACCACAGATGAAGAGGTTCGAGATCTTATTACCGTTGGATTATAACGACGGCACTCAAGTCGAACCTGAAAAACTCGACCACACCGCTAAAGAACTCTCCGGGCGCTTCGGAGCCATCGCCTCGGCGCTCAGAGCTTGATCGTCACAATTTTCAATCCTGGAATGTCTGCAAAGTCTTTTGGGTTCGAGGTGAGCAGAGTCAGGTCGCGTTGGATTGTTTGTGCAGCCAGCCAAAGATCGTTGATGCGTACATTTGGATCCTTTCCAGCCGTTCTTATTTTGGCCGCAAGCATCCCGAAGGTCTCAGCAGTTTGCAGTGTAATTCGTAGTTGGGGCTTGCGCCTCATTCTTCGCAGCATAGCTGCCGCGCGTTGCTTCTGACGGCTCGATTTGAGCAATTCAAGGCCGAAGCGAAGCTCGGCAATGTTTACCGGAGAAAGATAGATAGGAGACTGTCGAGTAATCGCGTGAATGTCTGCCGCCGACAAGATTCCGCGTTCGACCGCAATCCAAATGCCAGTGTCGACTAGCCAACCCACGGGTTCTTCAACTCCGAGACGCGACCGCGTCTATTTTTTCTCCGAGAATTGAGGGCTGCGGTCAAGGCCTCTGCCGTTTGATCGTCAAGCGTGCGGAACAGATCGCCAAAAACCGCCATCGCGTCCTGATGCGCCGCTTCTGGAACCAGACGGGCTACATGCCGCCGATTACGAACCAGAATAACTTCTTCCTGCTCGTGCTCTACGGAATCCAACACCGCACTAAAATTACGCGCCACTTCAGTCACTGACAACGTCTTCATGTTGTCAGACTATCAGATTGAATCTGATTCTACAACGAAACATCGACTGATGCGACTCTGAGCGATTCGCCGCGCTGCGCTTCCTGTGTTAGTCTGGCACTAATGATCCGTGTTCGTTTTGCCCCATCGCCGACAGGATACTTACATATCGGCGCCGCGCGGTCGGCGCTTTTCAATTGGCTATTCGCGCGAAAAGTTGGTGGCAAATTTCTGCTGCGCATTGAAGATACAGACCTGCAAAGATCGACTGAAGAGTCGACGCGGTCGATTATCGCAGGACTCGAATGGCTCGGTCTCGATTACGATGAAGACCTGGTATTTCAATCCGCCAATGCTGACAAGCATCGCGCTGCGGCGCAGCGTCTGGTTGCCGAAGGCAAGGCTTATCGAGACTTCACTCTCAAGGAACAACGAGACGACAAGCAGGTGAAGCAGGAAATCGCTGAACGTGCCCGCGCGCACGCGGCCGAAGGCATCGATCATCGCAGCAATCCATTTCGCGATCTATCGAAGGATGAATCTGATCGACGAGCTAACGCAGGAGAGCCTTTCGCTATTCGTTTGAAAGTTGCGCGCGAAGGCGCATCGCACTTCGAAGATATCGTCTACGGCGAACAGGGACGCGCATATTCGGAGATCGAAGATCTTGTGCTGCTGCGATCCGATGGGCATCCCTTATACAACCTCTCGGTTGTGCTCGATGACATCGAGATGGGTATTACTCACGTCATTCGCGGACAGGATCATCTGACAAACACGCACAAGCAGATCTTGATTTACCAGGCGCTCGGCGCGCCGGTGCCGCAGTTCGCGCATCTGCCGCTAATTCTCGCGCCGAACAAAGCCAAGCTCTCGAAACGCAAGCACGGTGAAGTCGTTTCGCTGACGACGTATCGCGATCGCGGTTTCGTGCCCGCGGCGTTCCGAAATTTTTTGGCGTTGCTTGGTTGGTCGCCGCCCGAAGGAAAAGAAATCCTTTCAAAGGAAGGATTGATCGAGGCCTTTTCCCTCGAAGCGATTGGGCGCGCGAATGCCGTTTTCAATTTCCATGAAAACGATCCGCGGCATTGGACCGACGACAAGGCCCTTTGGATGAACGCCGAATACATTCGCACGATGCCGCTCGACGAGTTGCTGCCGATGGTCAGGGAAGAATTGCGCGCGGAGAAGCTCTGGCGCGAAGAATACGACGACGACGAGCGCGATTGGTTGGCGAAAGCCGTCGATTTGATTCGCCAGCGTTTTTTCACGCTCAAGGATTTCTCATCGCAGGGCCGCGCGTACTTTTCCGAAGACTTCGATCTGGACGAAACAGCCGTGCGCAAGAATATTTTCAAGGAACCGCGGCTCCGAGAACTGCTGCCGCAACTCGCCGATCGGATTGAAGCCGTTGAACCATTCACGGCCGCCACTGCCGAGACCGCACTCCGCGCTTTTGCTGAAAAAGCGTCGTTAAAAGCTGGCCTTTTCATCAACGCAGCGCGCACAATGCTCACGGGCCAGGCAGTAGGGCCGTCGATGTTTGACGTGTTTGAGATAATAGGACGCGAGCGCTCAGTCATGCGACTTCGCAGTCAACGCCCGTGGAATGAATTTCTGTAGGCTTGTCCGCTGCCCGTTGCGATGCGTCAGGGCGGGGGGAAAGCCCCGTCCCTACAGTGGTTAATCGAGGAGCCAACATCATGAAGAGATCAATCGTCGCCGTTTCGATTCTGTTTGCGTCTTTAGCTTTCGCCGTGGCTCAGAACACCAATTCATCTTCGAGCCGCGGACGCACGGTTGCGCCAAAGCCATCGCCAACGCCAAGAACGATAACGAAATCGGATGCGACACCATCACCTTCGCCTGCGAGTGGCGGTGGCCGCACAACTTCAGCCGTTGGGCCATCGGCCGCGGTGCTCGCAGCCTTCGACAAGATCATCGATGGGATTCGCAAAGCAAACGTCGATCTCTACATGAGCGGCTATGACAACTCGCCGACGCTGACGTTGTTCAATTACAACGGCACAGTTACCAAAGGTTGGGACCAGGTAAAGCGAAATCGCGAGAGTTCATTCCCGCAAATCAAAGATGTAAAGCTCGACATCCGTGACAAGCACGTGCAAATGCTCGGCCGCGACGGTGCGGTCGTCACCTGCCTTTGGACGCAGTCACAGACCGTCAACGGCCGTCCCGATAGCGCCTCGGGACGAATGACACTCGTTTTCAAACGCGTCGGCACGGCTTGGAAAGCCGTGCACTTGCACACCTCGCCTGACAATCCCGATCCATCAAGGGTGCCGGCGTCAGAACAACCGCCGCAGTAATTGTCTGATTGCTTCTGAACGACGAAAATAGGTGATTATCTACTTGATACGTAAGCTTGGATTAGTAGGCGAAGTTATTGGACCAGATTTCTAATTGCCCTCTCCCACTGGGAGAGGGTTGGGTGAGGGCTTGTGCCGTGTGGTGAGTTTTAACCTCAACTTTTGCGAGAGATGAATTCGCTTGGCGAATTCATCTCTCGCAGGAGGCCTTAAGAGTTGTTCAACGCACTAAGCCCTCATCCCCTCTCCCAAAAGGAGAAGGGATCGACTGACGGTTACTGGTCAGACGTGATTAACGCATCAGGTAGCTAATCTCCAAAAATAAATGACCGAAGGCGCGCGAGAATCGATCGATGAATTATCCTCGCGCCCGTGGCGGCAGCCGAAACGACTTTGGCTCATTGCCGTTTTGGTTTCGATCATTGTCGCGACCTCTGTGGTAGCGCCGATGTGCTTTCTCGGATGCGCGTCAGGCCATGACTTTCAACCACATGTCTCGCAATGGATCGAAGCGGCGGGTCAATTCAAACAGGGAATCTTTTTCCCGCGCTGGGCCGGAGGAGCGAACTCAGGTTACGGCGAACCGAGATTCATTTTCTATCCGCCCGGATCGTGGATGCTCGGCGGAGTACTCGGACTATTATTGCCCTGGAAGATGGTGCCGGGAGCGGTGGCTTGGATCGCGTTCTTCATTGCCACTCTCTCAAGTTGGATCTTCGCGCGTGACTGGCTCTCGCCGAAGCAGGCACTCACCGCGGCGATTCTCTTTGCGATCAATCCCTACAACCTAACTCTGGTTTTTTACCGCAGCGACTTTGCCGAGCTGCTGGCCGGCGCATTTCTGCCTTTTATGCTGGCGGGCGCGTTTGGAATTTTGAAATATGGATGGCGACGCATTCCGCTTTTGTCGATCGGGTTTGCGGCGATGTGGTTAGCGAACGCACCCGCGGGAGTGATCGCCAGTTATTCGCTGGCTTTACTTCTGGTGATCGCGCCCGTGCTCGCTCGCAGAGTACAGCCATTGATCTTCGGCGCGCTGGGGATGTTAGGCGGATTTGGTCTCGCCGCATTTTACTTGGTCCCCGCCGCCTGGGAACAGAAGTGGGTGGAGATTGGACAAGCGGTGTCGCCGTCTTACGATCCGATCCACAACTTCCTCTTCACCCGCCTCAACGATCCGGACTTCATTGAATTCAATTGGAAGATTTCGATGATCGCGGCCGGCATGATTCTCATTACCTTGCTCGGCATTGTCTTTACGTTCCGGCAAAGACGCAAATGGAGTTATTCCTGGTGGCTCGTCATCGCGCTTTCAGTTGCATGTGTCTTCCTAATGCTGCCGCCGAGCAGTTTCTTGTGGACGCATTTGCCCAGGCTCCGTTTCATGCAATTCCCCTGGCGTTGGTTGTTGCTGCTTGGTTTCGCTTTCGCAATCTTGACGGCGGCCGTAAAGGGAAGGAAGCGATATCTCTGGTCGCTGACGGTGCTGCTATTCATTGGCGTCAGCGCCGTTGCGATTGCGGCGGACGCGGATTGGAGCACTGATGATTTGACTGACGCGCTGAATGAAATTTCGGCGGGACGCGGTTACGACGGGATCGACGGGTTTCAGCCGCGCGGCGCCAAGACGGAGGATTTGGACGAAGAGAGCCCGCTCATCGGCGAAGTTGACGAGGACGGAGACATCGACACCCCGGACCCGGAAAATGTCAAAGTCGATATCGTAAGTTGGGCGCCGGAGCGAAGAGTTTTCCACGCGAGCGCGCAGGACGAAGTGACCCTGGCGCCCAAGCTGCTGAATTATCCGGCATGGCAGATGCGCGTTAACGGCGCGGTTGTGCCAACGGAGACTTCGCCCGAAACAGGTCAGATACTAATTCATCTTGCCAGCGGCGAATATCAAGTTGAGCTGCAATTTCAGCGGACGCGCGATCGTCTGATCGGCGGAATTATTTCTCTGTGCTTTGCTGTCGGCGTGATTGTTGTCTCGATAGTTATTCTGATTCGACGGCCGCGCGCCATCGTCCGCGCATTGCTAAGGCCGAAACGATCGCGATGCTGCCCGTGATTGAGAGAAACGGAAAGAAAAGAATCACGTAACGAGGCTCGGGACTTACCAGCGTCGAAAGTAAAACCAACCGGCTCACGATCATCAAGCCCAGAAAGATTGCCCACGCGCGCGCGTACCCGTTCGGCGTGTTCAGCATAATCACCCAACCAACAACTCCGAGAATTGTATATAGCGCGACAATGCCGGCAAAGAGTGGCAGCCAGATATGCTGGTGCGTCGTGTGATCGAGATCATCCAGCGGAAAGAGGTTGCCGTCGAATGGATAGAGGTCTGAATGCGTATTGAACCACATCGCGTGCGCACGCCGCGCCGGCAGCAAAACGTAATATCGTAGACGGTTGCGCGCAATTCGTTCCGCGGCGATCTGTCCGAACGCGGCATCAATCTCGGGAGTCATTTCTCCCGGTGCATTCGGCGATGATTCTTCTTTCTCCTTGTCACTGTCTTGATCGTCCTTTTGAGCTTGAGCGTCTTTTTGATCCTCGTCTTGGTCGCTCTGTTCGTCATCTGCGTCTTCAGAGTTCGAGTTGGTATTAACGTTGCCATTCGACTGTTTAGTCGACGAAGGCCGATTATTGTTAGCGTTGTTGGTTGGTGAAGGTGTGACAGGCGCGGGACTCAGTTCCGGTCGCGAGGCGTCGTTGGTGTCATCTTGATCGTTCGGGGCAGTCTTATTGTATTGATCGAACAAAGTCTTTATCCGATCGTGTTCGGCAGGAGAATCAAATGCTTCGTCGGGGAGATCGTCAACGTTGATCTTCTTGTCATTCAAACTCCACCAGAATCCTTCGTTGTAGTCTGTATCTCCGACCCAGGTTTTCAGCCACCGCTCATAGCCAGAAGGATAAAACCCGCCGGGCATGGTCGCGTTCGACGGCGCGAGCGGTTGCCAAGCGCGAAATACTCTCCAGTTGCGGATCGTCCACGGCGCCAACGTAACGGCGAACGCAAGCGCGACCGTGCCGGCGAGGGCAACGCTGTGTAGAGATATTTTCTTCGTGCGCACTAACGCCACGGTGAACATCACGAGACCCAGCAGCACGACCAACAATCCGCTGTCGGGCCGAAACATGGTTGCTGCCGCAGCGAACAACCCACTGAGCATCGACAACAGTAGTGAGCGCTTTTGATCTGCTGCTTCCAGCGCCAGTGTTGCTGCCAAAACCGCCGCCAGACAAAGAAAGATCGTGGGTACTTCGGTGAGGATCGTCGCCACATAGATCGTGGTGAAGGGATTTATCGCGGCGAGGGCGAGCGCAGCGATGGCCGTCGCGCGTTTTCGTTTCTTGTTAGGCTGCCAGTAAAACGCGAGCAACGCGACGATCACGCATGAACCGGTATCGATCAGCGCCTGCACAATTCGCACGGCGGCATTGTTTGTATGGCCGAAGACTGCATAGATGCCGGCGAGAAAAATTGGATATCCAGGCACGCGTGCATACGTCGGTGTATAAGGCGCCTCAGTTTCGCTCGAATAGACATGGTGCTCGAGCATGTTCCGAGCGAGTTGAGAATAAATCGCGCTGTCACCCTGATCGTCATTGGGCCAGGCGCGCACGACGGCGATGCGGAAGGAAGCGCCTAACACGATAAGCGACAAGATGACGATCCACTGCCGGCGCGTGAACATGACTTAACTGAGAGTATAGCGGGAGAGTGTCAGAACCCGGAACGGTAGCGACGCATCAAGATGCGTTTCAGCAGTCAATTGATCCGGTCGCTACCGCTCCCGGTACTGACACTTGGATCGTGGTCATGGCTGCGCTTCGACGGTCGCTTTTCTTTCCAGCTTACCCCAGCCGACCACGGCGCCGCGGAAGGCGGTCGAGACGGACTTGATCATGACGTAGTACATCACCTGC
>DASQYL010000354.1:0-15817 GCA_035639235.1 Pyrinomonadaceae bacterium
CGCCAGAACTTCCGGCCAAAATCTTATGAAGTGTGATCGATGTCACTGAATGTCAAACTCAGTAGCAGCGCGTCTTCCGCGGGCTTTCGGTAATAGTTTTTCCGTCTTCCCACCGCGCGAAATCCGCAGCTATGATAGAGCTGTTGCGCTGGCTCATTGCCGGCTCGTACTTCGAGTTGAGCTATCGTCGCGTGACGCTGTCTGGCCTGCTCGAGAGTAGTTTTCAGCAACTTTGAACCGAGGCCTCTTTGACGAAATTCAGGCCGCACCGCGACGTTGTTCACGTGGAGTTCGTCGGCAATTAATCGTGCGACAATAAAGCCGGCAATCTCATGTTCAGAAAAATTCGACACCACCCGTGCTACCAGCATGATTGTATCAATCTGCGATTGCATTTCATTGTGGTAAGCGTCCCAACCCCACGCGCTGAGTTCGCTCATTTCCTCGATCGCGCACACTTCGACCAGATCGTGCTCAGTCATCCGATCAATAGAAACACTTAACTGCCCGGTTGTTGCTGCAGTTTCTGTTGTTGCCATCGTTCGTTAATTTCAGCGTCGGAAGCTCGGACGTAAACGGCCCGCAGTTCTTCAGCCACAACGGACTTCCCTTCCTCGAATGCGCGAAACGCGAGCAGCGCTATCGATGGTGCAAGCGTCGTGTTTGGAGTACCGACTTTAGGCAGAACGTTTTCATCTTCCACAATTCCGTCCAAAGGCGGTACTCGTAACTCTTCAATCATGCGCATGCCCTCGCCTGCGAATGCGAGGCTTTCAATTCTCGCGTACTTTTCGCAAACCGCTCGGGGGGTAAGATGTTGTGCTTCATCGACCGCGCTCACTAAATCGTCGTTGACAGAAAATCTCTGCGCAAATACTTCCCCGCGTCCCGCCGTCAAGAGGGATACCACGTCGCCGCGGACATCGGACGCATGGGCCACTGCGGCGAGGGTTGAAACACCGACGACACGCCGGCGCAGATGAACCGCGAAAGCCTTCGCCGTTGCCAATCCGATCCTGAGCCCTGTGAAGCTGCCCGGTCCCTCAGCTACGGCATATAATTCAATATCGGAAAGGCTCACTTTAGTCTCACTCAAAGCCTGCTCGATCATTTCCAACAAATTCGCTGAATGCGAAACTGAACTGTCACCAGCAACGGCAGATAAGACGTGGGCGCCGCGCGTCACCGCCACGCCGCCTGTACGCGTGGCAGTTTCGATCGCAAGTATCAGTGGTTCGTTTACGTCGTTTGACACATCACACCGAGCGCGCAATGATCATAAAACACTAATTGGCATCATGCGAATCGGAATACTCACCGGCGGCGGCGACTGCCCCGGACTCAATGCGGTCATCCGCGCTGTCGTTCGCTGCGCATCCGCCGACGACGTTGAAGTCCTGGGCATTCGCAACGGTTATCTGGGATTGTTCGACAACGACGTCCAGCAGCTAACACGCGACACGGTCATCGGCATTTTGCCGCGCGGCGGCACGATTTTGGGCACGTCGCGGTTCAATCCGACGAAGGATGAACAATCCATAGAACGACTAAAAGAAAATTTGCAGCTGCACCGTCTCGATGGTTTGATCGTGGTCGGTGGCGAAGGATCGTTGTCGGCCGCGCGCGATCTCTGTCGCGATCACGCCGTACGAATCGTGGCAGTACCGAAAACGATCGACAACGACATCTGTGGCACCGATTATACATTTGGTTTCGACACCGCGGTTTCGGTCGTTACCGACGCCGTCGATCGATTACATTCGACTGCGGAATCGCATCACCGGGTGATGGTCTGCGAAGTGATGGGCCGGCACACCGGATGGATTGCCGCGTGTGGCGGCCTGGCGGGCGGCGCTGATGTAATCCTCGTTCCGGAACATCCGTTTCGCATCTCGCGCGTGTGTGGCCTGTTACAGCGTCGCAAACAACAGGGCCGCGCTTTTTCGATTGTGGTCGTCGCCGAGGATGCGCATCCGCATCCTGACGAAGACTTTCTCACCAAAGAGCAAGGCGCTTCGTTATATCGGCACGAGCATCTCGGTGGAATCGGCGAAGCATTAGCGGCGGAAATAGAACGCTGCACCGACATTCAAACGCGCGTCACCAAACTTGGTTACGTTCAGCGCGGCGGCTCGCCGACAGCGTTTGATCGAATTCTGGCGACCCGTTTCGGCATCAAGGCCTACGAGCTGGTTCGCGCCGGCGAATGGGGACAGATGACTGCACTGCGCGGCACGCGCATCATCAGCGTCCCAATTGAAGTAGCGGTCGGCGAGCTAAAACGCCTGGACGAAGAGATCTATCGCACGGCTGAAGTGTTCTTTGGCTAGGAGCAAAACGCAAAGAGCTAAGAACGATCGGTTATTTGTCGTCCGCGTTTTGCATTGGTTTGCATGCCGTCGGCCGTTGGATTCTGTTGCTTTGCGCTTTGCTCTTTGCGCTTTGCCCGTAGAAAGGACGTGACATGACAACTGAAGACCTGGAAAAACAAGCTCAATTGATCGCTGACAGCGAGCGGAAATTTGTAGCGACTATTCGCGAGTTATCTGGCCTCATCGATGCGATGATTGAGCACCAGTCCACCTTCAAAACTTATCTGCACACCTGGCGCGAGTTGTTTCTTTCGACGCACGATTTGATGAAGCAACACCTGGAGCTTCACAAAGAGTCTGTCGAAGCGCTCAAATCGCTTTCCAAGGCTCTCGTGGATAGTGCCGTTACCGCCAGCGAGAATAACGATCGGATTGAAAGGTTAATCGTGAAGATGGAGAGCTATTTTGGCGATGGCGAAAGTCTCAAGTACGAGAACTGAACCTCAACGAATCTTCAGCGTGGGATCGCCAAAGAGAATCCAAGTCCGCCGCACGTCCATATCGTTTGTCGCCGTCTTCGCCTGGCAGCTCGCGTCGCCGATGGTGATTGGGCTTCCGCCGTAAAGCAACTGGAACATTCGGAGTCCCATTTCGTGTTGACCGTCGGGGATTGTCAATCCCGAAGACGCAAAAGCTGCTACGGCGCCACCGTTCGGTGCTTCAATCAGCGCTTCAGCCATACTATTCAACGAAGGGTCGGCGAAATATCCGTTAAGACAATCCATCACCACCACAAACGAAAGTCGATTGCCATTCGTCAGCGTCGCCGCATCGCTCGCGCTGAAGATCGATCCTCCCCAGATGTTGACGTTGCCATGACCGGAATAGACCGTGACGGCCTGACCCGCGTTTAGACTCGAGATGATATTTGTATTTGCGTCGGCATCCGACGGCTGCAGCCGCCGATATACTTTTTGTATCGTCATTGAACTTGGCAAAATGCTCGCCAGCTGATCGTCCGCCGCTTCAAAATTAAAGTAGTAGCTGCCCTGTGTGTCTGCGACCAGCAGCGCGCGGTTGCCGGTGTTCGCCGGCGAAAAGTTCACCGTCTTCGAGACGGCGAGATTGGCGTCGGCCAAAGTGCGCACCGGCAGACGGCCCACCGGAATGTCTGCGATTCCGTCGCCGTCAAAATCCGTCAGCCAATCGTCCGACGCGGTTTCGAGAGCCGTTGAGGCGCCGGCGGTGCCTGTGTCAATCAATTTCGTGGGAACGAAATCAAAGTTGCCGGCGCCTAAATAGTTTCTCGGATCGTAACTCGCATCGCCGATCAACAAAAGATATCTCGGAGCGCGTGTCCAGGAATTCTTTGCCAGCAACATCAGGTCGCGGATCGCTTGAGGCGTGTGCTCACCAAAGCTGAACTCGTCGAAAATATCCTCAACATCGATTACTCTGACGGTATAACCTTGCGCCTGCCGTTGCGCGACCAGTGGCGAGAGCGCACCAATAAAATTCTTATGGCTAATGATCACGAGATCGGCAGCATTCGTCGTGGCATTAAGAGCGGACGGCTGGTTCAGAGACAGCGAACTCGGCGGCAAGACCTGCGATGAGTCGAAACCAACCAGCCGTCGCGCTTTGCCACGATCTCCCGCCGGCACAGTCGCAGCAAAAGCGGCGCCGCTCGACTCTATGATCGGCTTAATCTCCTGAACCGCGTTTGGATCGCTCACGTCCAAGATTCTGATGTTCGCCCCGGTGAACCCATCGATGCGAGCCGACTGCGTAGACTTAAACGTGAATTGCAAAGCGCTGTTGTCAGCGTGCAAGCTGTGCGGATAACTGAGGCGAACATAATCGAGCACGCTGGTGTCGTTGGTAGTCAATGCCGGCGTCAGTTTGATGGAATTATCGCCGTCAATCAGCCACGACACCGGAATCGTCAGAGTTTGATTAAAAGAACTTTGATTGAGCCACGCGACCGAGCCGGCGAGGGCTCCGTTCACTGAAACATTCACTTGATGTGATCCCAGCGAAACTCCCTGGATCGAAATCTCCAACTGAACCGGCGCAGTCGAACTCGTTTCAATGTTTCGCGTGCTCAGAGAAATGGTTGCGCCATTACCAAAAATGGCCGGGCCAAAGAAATTTTCGCGATCGCCATTCAACGCGGCTGTGTAATACACGCTTCTATTCTTGTATTCAACCACATACGCAAAAGCAGGTTGTGATATCGCGGCGGCGATCGAGTGGTGTCGCATGCGTGCTCGCCGCGCGCGGCGATGCCGGCGCGCAGGTTGCGGGCGCGATCGCCTTCGCGCAGCCTTCGGTTTGTTGCGCCGTGGGGTAGATTTAGAAGTTAGAGGCGAAGCCATTATCGTAATTGCCGGTGGATTTGAAACCGGCGCAGCATTTTCACTCATGAGCCGCTTGACCGTGAGTGAATTCGTGTCGGGGTCGCGACGGATCGAGTTGTCAGATGCGAGAGACTTTTCGTCGTTGGGTAGAATCATCGAAGGCGATGCCGACATTTCTGCCGCGGGCGTCACAACTGAGTTGTTGCTCTTGCTCGTGCCCGTGAGCGATGACGCGGGCAAAGACAAACCTGAAAACTGTAAAGGCGATGGCGCTATTGGATCTCCGGCTGGCCTTGTTGGTTGTGCCGGTGTGGCCGATGGTTGAATTTCTCCAGCAGTCGCGATGCGTCGCCCGTCCTGCGTCCCATTTACCAGCCAATAGACACGAGTGTCTGTCGTTGGCAGATCGAGTCCCTGGCCCCAGAACTCTATGAAGTCTAACGACGACATAACGCCGCTATTGCGACTAACTTCTATTGCGACCTCAGAACCTTCGACAAATAACTGCAGCTTGCGCGCGTCGCCACTAACATCGAATCCAGCGCTCGCCATCTGGGGCTGCGTAACGCGATACCAACCGGTTGTGCGAATCCCTATCTTCAACGCCGGCTGCGCGGCGAGCGACCATTGCTGCGCGAGTGACGAGGTTGAAATGTTCGCAGCGGTGCCGTTGGTTAAGCCGTTCCCGAGCGGCGCCCTTTCCGACTGCATCTCGCTAATCTGAACCTGCTTGCCTGTTCCCAGTTCGGACAACAGCTCTGCTTGTTTATATTGAGGAACGACGGCGCTGTGTAATTGTCCGGCGATGATGCGGCGCGAGGGGTTCCCGTGCAGGTCGATGGTTTCTATTTCATAACCGGAGGCGCTCGTACCTTCAGCATCGAACCACGAGTAGATCGGCGAGCGAGCGCCGGCGACCAGGCTCGGCCCAGCAATCAGGCTCTCGTTTATTTTGACGACAGTACCGGCAACTGATCGATAGATGTTAAAGCCAAGTATGGTTGGATCAAACGTCGTATGCCACTGAATGAGAACGCCTTGAGAGGTAACAATAGCCCGCGCATCGAGCTGGCCGTCGTCCGCAACATTGGCGTTTGACGAACGAGTGATTTGAGAGCCCATCAGTGCTGCACATAATAAAACCACAAAGAATCTTGAGAATGGTAAGCGACTCATCGTCTGCGCTTAAACGGCGATAACCATAACAAGAGAGATAACAAAGTTCGTATTACGATGCCGTCTGCGTGGCGCAATGCACGAGCCGCGCCGTACGTTCGAGGCAGTTTCGAAGCTGGTAACGCAATCGCCTACGGCTGCCAAAACTGCCGTTAACACTTACTGTGGCGAGGATTGGATCGGGCCAGCGACGCTTCAGATCGCGTAACAGTCCGCGAGGCCGCCGGGCATAGGATCTCATCTCGGCCAGATGATTATTCGGCTCATGCTTGCCGGCAAATGGCTGCGCCCAATTCTTAAGGACTGCCTGAATCAACCATGACGGCGCGGCGGCGCGCAACGCGATCTGTGCATCGGCAATATTCGCATCCAACAATGCGTGGGCCAGACCGATCGCGGACAGGATCCAGTTTGCGCGGCGCGAGTCTGACCCAAGGCAAACGTTCCAGTCAAACTTCGGACTTGCAGTTTCAACTAGTAAAGCGAGGTCGCAAAGCCACAAAGGTCTCCAAGCAGCGTGCTTCAAAAGATGTACGGCGATCAGCGCCAGATGGTCCTCTTCTCCCAGCACGAGTAGTTGTTCATCTTTGCACACGACCAACTGTGAGCGTGCGTATAAATCCTCGACGGACCGATCGGCGACTTCAAAAGCACCTGCGTGAAGATCAATCTGACAATCCCGAAGCTGTTCACTGGCCACTATTTTGTAAGCGATTCGTTTATCACGAGGTCTGACCAAAAGATCGATGTCGCCGTATGGCCGCAAAGCCCTCTCTGGATAGAGACGCGCCATGGCCCAACCCTTAATCAGGACGGGTTCAACTTTGCCCGCGCGGAACGCGCGAACTACGCGCGCGATCTTATTCTCATGAATCGCTGCCTGCAGCGTCAGCAAACGAAACGCCTGATGCAGTAATTCTCCTGACGGCGTGCTACTCAATTCATGGTATCGAATCCGCCACCACCCGAGTCCCGCCGCGCCTGAGTCGTAAAGCAAAGGCGTAACGGTGTCGAAGTCGGCCTGGCCAGAATCTAAATTATTAGCGGACACACGCCAGGAGTGGCGGAGCGCATTAGCAACCAGCTCGCCGTTGGAAATCTTTCGAGTTGTGCCAAACATGAACGATATTTACGGAGGCGCGCAACTGCCGCCGCTGCAGACACCGCTGCAGCATTCGATGCCTGAGCTGCAAGTCGCGCCGGTACCTTTACAACCAGTCGCAGCCTGGGCCGGCGTAGGCGCCAAAATCGAAGCCACGACGGGAAGAGTCACGGCAGCACCCACGCCCAAAGCTCGAAGAGCTTCGCGACGGCTAACGGCGAACAGACCCGATTGAGGATCGAGGTGCTGTTCGAGGAGGTGGTGTCGATCCAATTGGCGTAACGCGAACCAAACCAATTTGTGATCTACATCGCTATGGAGTTCGAGCGAGAGCGATCGCGCGATCTGCTGTGTCGTGGTACGACCGTCGCACTGTTGCCAAACGAACGCGGCGGTTTTATTCAAGCAGTGAGCGACGTCGCGATCAAGATCATAGACGAGAGTCTCGCCCGGCAAATTTTCGATTACTAAGCCCTGCGTTCTGGCTTGAGGTCGCGTTTCAGGAGTCGGTTTCATCGGGTTATTAGAAACGAGGTCCTATAATTCGCGGAAACTATCATGATCCACTGCTGGCGTCAATCAATGATTGTGATCTCTTCAGAGGTTTAAGGTCTCTCAGAGGTTAGGGTCCGTTCGCGTCCACTTCGTAACCCTCGTCAAGAAAGAATGAATCAAGCCACAGCGTTCCGAAGGCTGCACACGGCGCGCCCGGACAGGCCTGACGCGTGAGGACGACCCGAATGGCATGGGTATTCGCGCCAGTGCTGAAATATATTGCGTACGGCTGCCAATCGTCGGCGTCAGACCGAAGCGCCGATTGGCCAAGCACGGGAAGCTTTTCATCGGATGCATCGATCAATTGAACGAGGGGCCCGGCAGCGGATACAAACGATTTGGCTTTCGCGTGAAAAGATACGCGATATCGCATGTGGGGCTTGACTACGACCAATTGCGATATCAGTAAGCTTGGCGTATTTATCATTCCGCGAAAATCTATTCGAAGACTTCTCGCCCCATTTTCGTGCTCGGTATTATCAACTGACAGGGTTGCGCCGGAATCATTCGAGACTTGCCAACCGAATCCAGGATTTTCGACGTCGATCTCCTCTTCAAAACTACCGTTCACAAACCAATTTGGTTTACAAGCTGCGCAGTGCGCTTTGCTCCAGACTTCGTAGGCCTCAGCAAAGAAGCGCGACTGAATGAGTCGTTCGGTGAGTTGGTCCGCCTCGGTAACAGAGTGGGTAGTCGCCGCGCGGAATTGAGCGACGGCTTCAGATCCTCGTCCATGCGCCGCAAGAAACGTCGCCAAGGCCATGCGTGCCCGATCCGTCTGCGGCTGGATCAATTCGATCGTCTTCGATGGATCGTTTCCCGAGATGCCCCACCCGAGATCGATCACATTCGGCAGCAACGACGGCTCTCTTTGCGCGGCAAATCGCAACTGCTGAAATGCTTCGTCAATCTGTCCTGTTCGGATGAGCAGATTTCCGATGAACCAACGGGGTTTGGCATATGAAGGCGCCCACGCGACGGCTTGGCGCATTGCGGCCAGGGCTCCCTCCTGGTCTTCATTGAGATCGCGAGTGACGCCTAACTGAATCCAAAGAAAATAATCACGCGGCCGCAGTTGGACCGCACGCTCGAGCTCGCGGCAGGCCTCGGCATATTTCTCAGTCCGCTGGAGTACGACTCCTCTTGCCGCGTGGACTTCAGCATCATTCGGCGAAAGTCGCGTTGACTCTTCTGCCAACGCTTCGTCGTTAATGCCGAGCGCGCGTATCGCAACGGTCCGACTAATGCCAATGCGGCCGGCTTCCCAGATCGCGGCAAGGCACACGATTGCGGCGACGATTTTAATGAACGCCGATTTGTTCAATTCTGATTTAGGATTCTGCCGAGCTCGCCGGACCCTATTATGGTGTGCTGCCGCTCATGGTGCCGCCGCGAGTCAGGACCGCAGCGATGATTGCGCCGCCACCCGCTGCTGCGCCGATACCGCCAAGCGCCGCGCCTGAGATTCCGCCGCCGAACGACCCGAGTTGTCCGTTCGGCAGAATGCATCCGGCGAGGTGTCGACGCTTCTTGTCGGTCTTTTCTGAAGCTTGATCGGTGTACAGTTCCATTTCGCCCGGCAAGACGTTGGTTTTCTTTCTGGTGACGGCGCACCCCCGGATCACCTTAACGTGCACGTTGCCGTCCGCATCAAAGTCTAACTTGATGGTCGAGTTGGGTTGAATCTCCACCACCCCCGCATCACCGAGATCGATCACGCCGCTCACTTGATCGGGAGTTTCGATCGTGGCCCCGGTCAAGAGCGTTGCGCCTGTGCCGACCTGATTACCGTTGACGGTGATCGGTTGATTGTTTTTGGTGGTCAGCCGCGCCGTGATTTGACGCTGAGGCGAGGCCGCCGGCGTAGTTGTCTCAGGCAGCGCGCCGTGCACATAAACCTGAGCAAAACAGAACGCGAAAAAGATCGCGATTGCCTTAAGTGCTTTTCTGCGTCGGAGGTTCATCGTCGTCTCCCCGTCGGTCGAGTCATGAAGCTGTGCAGCGTTTCGCATGCAGTTTACTGCCGAGTCGTAACTGCGTCAATGCTTTCCCGCTTGATAGTGGTTCGGTTCAAAAAAGGTGGCACGGGCGTCCCGCCCGTTGAACCACGCGCAAGATGCGCGTGCCACCTCAAACTGCACACTACCTTTCCGCTCTATTTCTTGATCGTGTTATAGAGTTGATCCGCGAGTTTCGGATCGAGCCGCTTGAGAATTGCAAATTCGCGCGTAACGCCATCCCGATCGCCGAGACTGGCGTAGACCAGGCCCAGACTGTAATGCGCTTGCGCGTAATCAGGCTTGACCTTAACCACTTGCTTGAGCGCAGCCAGCGCGTCCTGACTCTTGCCCGCTTTGTAACTCGAGTTGCCAAGCCCGTAGAAAGCCTCGACGTTGTTCGGATTCAATTCCGTAGCCTTCCTGAACGCCGCGGCGGCATCCGCGAACTGGCCGGCGCGAAATGCAGCCGTACCCAATCCCAGATAGGCCGGTTCATAATCGCTCTTGATTTCCGTCGCGCGTTTGTAAGCGTTGGCCGCATCACCGAACCGGCCAGCATCGAATAAAGCCTTCCCCAAATTGTAGTTGGCCGCCAAATAGTCCGGCTTCAGCGTGACGGCCTGCTGCAACGGATCGACAGCTTGCGCCGGTTGTCCCATTTTGTCGTAGAGATAGCCGAGTCCGTTCAAAGCCTTCGCATATTTTGGATCGAGCGTGACGGCCTGCTGATAATGTGCGAGCGCATCCGGGTCGTGGCCGCTCTTGTCCTCGGCGAACGCCAGGTTATTCAGTACGGTCGCTTGATTGGGTTTCACACGCGCGGCTTCTTTGAAAGCGGTGACCGCTTCGGCGAACCGATTGAGGTTCGTGAGGGCGATTCCCAGGTTATTCTCCGCTTCGGGCCAGTCCGGTCTATGCGAGATTGCCAGTTGATAGGTTTGCGCAGCGTCGTTGAATTTCCCAGACATCAGATACGCGTTGCCCAGGTTATATTCGGTGTCGGCAAATCCCGGTTTCAGTTTCGCGGCCTGCTGAAATGCTTGGATGGCCTCGCCGTATTTCTCGAGAGCATATTCGGCCGCACCAAGATTATTCGTTGTTTCGGGATCGTCAGGCTTCAATTTCAGCGCCTGGGTGAAGGCATCGACAGCATCTCTGTACTTTCCAGCTTTATACGAGGCAGCGCCGAGGTTGTTGAAGCCAAAGGCATCGTTCGGATTCAGCTGCACCACTCGCTTCAATGCGCGAATCGAATCCTCATAACGCGATTGGCGGTCGTACGCGTACGCGAGGCTGTTTAGCGCATCGACATTGTCAGGCTGAATCTTGACGACGGCTTCATAGGTCTTCGCCGCATCGCCCCAACGGCCCAGTCCCAGATAAACATCGCCGAGGCCCATGAGCGCGTCGGCCCAATCGGGTTTTAAAGTTAACGCCCGATTCAAGGCAATAGCGGCTTCGTCATATTTCTCCGACGAGCTGAGTGCAATTCCGAGATTAAAGTAGCTTTCTGCATCGTCGGATTTAGCCTGCGCGGCGTGTTCGAATGAATCGATCGCTTTCTGATTTTGATTTAGCGCGAGATAGGCGACCCCGATGTTATTCAAGGTCGGCGGATCCGCAGGTTTCAGTTTCAGCGCCTGTGCATAAGCGTCGAGTGCTTTTGCATAATCCCCCGAGTCGTACGCCGCATTCCCTTGATCGTTGAGAGACTCAACCTTTGCCTGTGTCGAAATTTCCGCGGGCGTCGACTCAGGCTGCGGCACGCCGGGCTGTGGTGACGCGCTGGGGCGATTGCGGGCAATTTCAGTTGAGATCGAAGGCCGCGTTCGAGCGGGCCGATGTCGCGCAATCAATGCCGCCGCGCCTCCTGCGAGATCGCGAACGCGCGGTGGCCGCTTGAAGATCACCGAGGCACCGCCCATGATGTCCTGACCGACCAAAGCCGCCGCGCCGCCGGTAATATCCTGCGGCAGCCCGAAGAGGCAGCGGCTTACGATTGCCAGCACGAGAATCGTGGCACTGCGTTTAAGAAGTTTTCTTTTCTTCACTGAATTAAAAAAGTCCGGCCCTTAACTGAACGCTGCGTTTCGATGCTCTTGCGCTCGCGGTCGTTGGTTAATTGGTTTCAAGCTGAGTAAAGCGAGCAGCATGACGAATACCAGCGCGTTGGCCGTGATATGTAATCCAAAATCAATCAGGCTGTGAACGCACACGCCGAGAATTCCCACGATTGCTCCAATCGCAAAGACACGTTGAATACCGGTAAACGAATCGAGCGCTTTGCGTGCTGTTTGCAGCAGCGCCACGACAAACCAGACGAACAAACCCACGCCGACAATCCCGGCGCTGGCGGACAATTCAAGATAATCATCGTGCGCTTGTTGCGGCGACAGCATGCCGGAGGCATCGTGATAGGCAGGAATTTCGGCCCAATAACCGCCGAGTCCCGCGCCGACAATCGGATGTGCGCGCCACATTTGCAGAGTCGCGCGCCAAATGTCTCTGCGCCGCGCACCGACGTGATTGTCGTCAGACTTTGACGTCATTTCAACAGTAGCCGTTTCAAACCCCGTCGATAATTGATCGCCGCCGAGCCAAACCGTTGCCAGCACCACGACGACTGCGGTTGCGATGATCGCAACCAACACGACGGTCACTGTCCGGATTCGCCGGCCGCGACCATTCCGATTCGCAAACCAATGATGTGTGTAAATGAAAAAAACCGCGGCGATTATCATCTGGACCGAAACGGCAATTAATCCGCCACGCGATCGCGACATAATCAAGGTGGCCCACAAGAGAATCATTCCGGACAAATAGAGCAGTCTTCGATGTCCGGCTCGCCGATCGAGTAGTGTCATCATCACCAGCAGACCCATCGCGGGTTCGATGAAGAAGGCGAAATGATTCTTGTTTATGAATTGCGCGAAGCCGCCGCCCGACGGCAACGAGGAGAGCAAGAAGCCGTCGTGGTGTTGCATGGTGAGCCTGACAACCCCAAAGACCGCAGCAATCGTGGCCGAAACGAGAATCGCGTTTACGAAAATCGTCAACCGCAAAGAGCCGCGAATAAAATTCGTGGCGAGCAAGCCAACCAAAACGAGCGCTGATAATCGCAGCGCGAATACCCAAGACTCAAAAGGGTCGGCGCTGATTGAGTTCATCACACTCACGCCGGCGACGCTCTCGTGCGAAAAAGATAGACTTTGTAGAATCGCCAGCACCATTAGTCCTATCACCGGCAGGAAGACTCGCAAATCTTCCGTGAACCAGGAGCCTGACAACATCGCATGAACACACCATAGGAACGCCAGGGCGAATGCCACACACTCGAAGACTGCTTCGGACCACGGTTCGACTGAACCGTAGGGAATTGGAATAAATATCAATAACGCAATTAGCGTGGAGAAAATTATCGCGCTAAGGACATGTGGGATTCGCATTCTTGCGGAAGAATGATCCTCTCGAGGTGTCTTGCGAGGCGGGCGGTTCACGATATTTGGACTATTTGAATGGCCTAGTGCGCGCTCGCGGCGCGTTGTTGGGGCAGCGTCTGTTCGGCATGATCGAATATCCGCTCAGCCGCATTTATGAGAGCGGGCTGAAAAGCACTTGTCAGATAGTTAATGTCGAACAATAAAGGAGCGCCGTCCAACGGCCGATTCAGATCGACGTAACCAAGCGTCGAGTCGTCGCGCGAAATCGGCAAGCGAATCGTCCAAACATCGGCGATTTCTGCACGCAAAGATGTTTGGCGCTGCCATTCCCAACGGACGCAGCCCTCAGCCATCAGCAGTTCGGCAGTAGTGCTGGATTGTTGAGCGAGTTCAATTGCGCGCGCGTTGGTCCTGGGATGTCCTTGGCAACTTAATTCCGCGGCGGCTGAAACGAAGTTGCCGCCCTCAACCACCTCAACGACGGCCTCGAAGAATTGATCAAGTCGTTTGGCCGAAGCCAGCGACTGGCACGCGCGTCTGATTCGCAAGTTATTGATGGCCCGCGCGCGACGGTCGCTGAGATTGCGCTTGACGCTGGCGCGTAATTCGTCGACTTCGTGATAGCGGAGGTTGCCGAGCGCTAGAACAATCGCTACTCCAATCACCACCAGCACCACCGCCGGCACGGCACTGTTTGTATTTACGAACAACATCGCGGCCAAACCAAATCCGGCGCTGACTGCATACAGCGCGAGCACGACCTGGCGCTGCGACCAGCCGCGCGCCAGCAGCATGTGATGAATGTGTTCGCGATCGCCCCGGAAGATGGAATGACCGCTCAACAACCGGCGCGCGATCGTCACACTCGTATCGACGACGGGAAGTCCGAACGCCAGGATCGGAATAGCGACCGCCACGGCCGTCGAAGCTTTCTGCGCTCCCTCGATCGATAAAGCAGCAAGAGCAAATCCTACGAATAGCGATCCTGAATCGCCGAGAAAGATCGAAGCGGGATTGAAGTTGTATCTGAGAAAGCCGGCCAACGCGCCGCCTAACGCCAAAGCCACGACAGTGACGCGCGCGTTACCGTGAATCAGCGAAGTGATCAAGAGCACCAGTGTCGAAAACAATGCGGAACCGGCAGCCAACCCATCGACCCCGTCAATCAGATTGAACGCGTTCGTGATTCCCACGATCCAGACCAGCGTCAAGGCGAATCCGATCAGCGGTTGGACCACCACCTGACCGACGAAAGGTATCGATAAGCCTTCAATGCGTCCGCCCAATCCAAAGAAGATCACCGCGATAGCAGACAACGCCAGCAATTTCAGAGGAGCCTTCGCGCCGCGCAGATCGTCATAAACGCCCAGCAACAGTACGAGCAGGCCGCACACCACAACTGATATGATCGCTCCGAGTTCAGAACGAAGATTTTGAATGACAAGATTCCGAATAAAGATCAGTGGAACCAGGGACAGGACCACGGCAATGAAGATAGCCACACCGCCGAGGCGTGGCACAGCCTTGAGATGAATGCGACGGTGATCGGTGGATCGATCTACGAATCGATAACGTTCGCACCACCGGCGCAGCAACGGCGTTATCACGGCGGCGCTGAAAGCAGCAATCAGAAAAACGGCCAGATAGGTCTTCATGCTGAGCGCATTCATGCACTTTCTCTAATGCGTTTAAGTCTCAACCGTCTCCAGAGTTACCGCCGACGCGTCCGGCGTTGCTAAAGTCTCAATCTGTGCGACGAACCTGGCAAAGCCGTCGTCGGTCCTGGCTGGCGGGAGAGCGGATCGCGAATGCAGCTTCACTCGATCGGCAAAGGTGGAAATGATTTCGACAACGCTGTCGACGTCTCCGTGGAGTGCGCTGGCCGTCATGTCTTTGCGCTCCCGATTTATGAGATTGGTGATGAAACTTTCTCGGGGACCGATGTAGAGCAGCGGGCTATTGATCTTCAGTACGTTGTAAATTTTCGAAGGATGAACGATGCCGCTGAATCGATCGCCCATTATCACGACGTGAACATCAGCGGCTGAGAGTAATTCAGAAAGTTTTTCCTGCGGCTGATAGGGCAACCATCGCACATTCGCGGCGCCGATGAGCGATTTCACTTTCGCGATTTCGCTGCCGCCACCTACGAAGACGAAGACGATATCATCGCGATCGCTTAGCTTCCTTGCAGCAGTCAACAACGTGTCGAGCGGATGACATGGGCTGTGGTTTCCGGCGTACATGACCACATACTTCTCAGTCAGGCGATGGGCTCGGCGGAACTGTTCCCTGCCCTGTCCGTCATAGCTCAGCGAATCGTCGGGCGAGGGCGGAATCACTTCAATCTTCGTTGGCGAAATTCCTTTGGCGACAATCCGTTTTTTCATGTACTCATCAAGGGCAATGATCTTCGTCGACGCTTTCATGCTGCTCAGCAACAATCGCGCAAGCCACCACGCACTTAAGGAATTCTCCCTCAGCCACCCCGCGGCGATGGCTTCGTCGGGATTTAGATCGAGCGGCCAGAAGATCAATCGGCCCCCTCTAATTCTCACGAATAGCGATCCGAGCCATGAAATCAACGGCGGCGACGTGAGCGCGATCACTATGTCGGCGCGCGGCGTAACCGCCAACCGCGCCGCGCACGCAAAGAGATATGACGCGAAATTGACGGCCCGTTGCCATCTTCGACGCTTTCCCGCGGCCAATGAGGGAATGCGAACAATGTCGATCGATTGCCATCGCTCACGCGGAACGAAGACCGAATCTGGATCGTCATAGCCACGCCGGCTCGTGATTACGGTGACTTGATGACCGCGCGCGCTCAATCGCTGTGCCAGCATCGTGAGTTGTTGCGCGCTGGCAACAA
>DASQYL010000355.1:0-2752 GCA_035639235.1 Pyrinomonadaceae bacterium
GCGATCCCGATTTTGCGTATCACGTGGCCGCGGCGCAATTGTGGGGCACGATGGCCTTGCGGCTGGCGGACGCAGCGGCGCTGCCGTTTGATTACACCGATTATGCCGCTGCGATCCGAGAGTACTTCGATGAGAGCGTGAAACTGGCCAGGCGCCGACATCTGGAAAGCGCGGTCGATCAAAAATCGATGGAGGATGCTTTGAAAAATTTCTCGGATGAAGCGGCCCGGATTGAAAGTGAGAAAGGAAGACTTTCAGTTAACGATAATGCATCAGCCCCGCGCCTTCGTCGCATCAACGATGCTTTGATGAGCGCGGAACGCGCTTTCATAGACGACCGCGGTCTAATGGGCCGACCGTGGTACAAACATGAGATCTACGCGCCGGGAATCTTCACGGGCTACGCGTCGCAACCGCTGACTGACTTTCGGCAAGCCCTTGACGATCGCAATTCTACAAATATGAAAACTGGACTGGAAAGAATCGTCGCCGCGATCAATCGAGCAACCGAGGTTTTGAAGAAGGGAATGGAGTGAGCGGCCAAAGAGCTGCACTGACAACACCGTCAGCATCATCGTGAGAGTCTGTTTTGATGTCCCTGAGCCAACCTCACGTGGCCGAATATTTTCTCCTTCGGCCCGGCGGCCGGTTTTTGCATTTCGGACACGGTGAAATAATTCCGGACTCGTCTGTGGGCGGTTTTATGTCTGGCGGCAGAACCCAAAGCTTTACTTGCAACTGAGCTAAACAACCTCCGTCATTAACGACGATGCGATTGACGTTGAGACCGCGTGTGGCTACCAGATAATTCTTCGCGCGATTAGCTCGCTTTACTCCTTCCGCGTTGCACGTGCCATAACCGACGATGTAACCCGTAAAGCCAGGCATGTGCTGCAACTGAATTGCGAAGTTATCGAGTCTTGCCTTCTCATCATTAAAGTGGATGTTGCCGTACGAGTCGAAGTCTTCGATCGGTACTGGCGCCGGCCTGACCGCCGTCGAGCATGAGACGGCGCGATTGCAAGCAGGATCGATATTATCAACCTCCACCGTTGCGGTAATCGTCTGGCCGCCAAGGCTCGCCGTATTGACCGTGATCGAGGGAGTGCCCTGCCCGCTCGTAATCGTTCCGGCCGATACAACCCATTATAGGTCTGTGTGATAATCGGCATGCCCTGAGAGAAGGCAGCCTTGAAAGTCGCCGAACTGTTTGACTCAACCTCGTCGGGACAACTGACGCTGATCGTAGGGCAAAGAGCTTCATTCGGGATGCAATCCGAACAAAGCACAACCTTTATTGTCGACCTTGCCGTCGTGAGACCTCCCCAGCCGTCATCGACCTCAACCGTAGCAGTGTAAGCGCCGGGAGCGATTCCGCGCAGATCCCAACTGACAATCGGGCCCTCGCCATTGATGTGGCCACCACTGACCTTGTAGGTATAAAGCAAGCTGTCTCCATCAGGATCACTCGCCGTCGCTGTGAGCTGCAGCGAACTGTCTTCAATTGCCGGACATGCTGCTCGCGAGTACGGGTGCATAGTCGGCGGACAGGGTAAGTTGATCGTGCTCGCTGAAACTTTCAGCGAAACCATCGGCGGATTGTTGGGTGTCACCGCCACGCGCTTGTTTCGCTTGCTAGTTTGCGCCCAAACATTTGCAAACAGAACCAGAAGTACGATCACAAAAACCAAAGTCGCCGCAGGCTTCATCTCATTCTCCGAGTCGGGAAGCCGACACCGTTTGCGCTTGCCTTCTAGATCTCGCCGTTAGCTCTGTACGACCGGCTAATCTCACGGTTTCTTCTTCTTATCTTTTTTATTCGATGGGTCGTCTTCGACCGCGCCGGAGGGCAAGTGTCCGCTGGCTTGGATTATTTCCTTGACCTCATCGTTGATGCGTTCGAGCGCGGCAAGTTCGTCCGCGTCCGTCGTCTTAGTCTTTAGCGCATTCAATTGCGTAGCGTAACCGTTGGCGGCGTTATTTATTTTTTTTAATGCGCGCGAAAGCAGAGGGTTCTTTGGATCGCGTCCCGCCGAGTTGTCGATATTGGTGATCGCTTCGTCGAGAATTCCGGCGATATCTCCGAGCAGTTGCGCCCGCGTTCCTTTCGGCATCTCGCCCCAATCGGGTTCTTCCTTATCGATCTTTTTGATCGGCGAAGGCTTTGCGCCATTGATGATCGCGAACCGCCGATCCGCGGCTTTGATAAAGACGTCGGTGCGCTTGTCGATTTCCTGCCAGTAGCGAACGAGATCAGTTTCCGCGTCCGTGAGATGATCGCGCGTCTGCGCAGTCGCTGACGTGGCTAACACTGAAAACACTGAAACGGAAATGACTTGCAGAATGAGCGCGGCAAGTTTGCGTGCAGGAGGCTTCATGGATGTTTGGTTTGCGCGGGAGCCTTTGCCGCGCCTAAGGGAGGAGGCTGAGGTTTGTCCGGTGCGGGTTCTTTCAGCACTGAATGACCATAAAATGAATCCAACGCTTCGGCGCGCGTGTCCTTTATGAAATCCTCTGCGTCTTTGATATTGCGCACGTAGGGAGCCGGCGTAGATCTTTGAATCACGGCCAAACGCGGGATGTGATTGTGCACCTGGAATTCAAAATGACGATACAGGTCGCGCGTGCTGTTTTTGTTCTGGTCCAACTTGGCGATGTAGTCGCGGAAATCGCCGAGCAGTCCCAGGTAGCCGCCCAGCTCCGTCAAGGCCTCGTCGTATCTTTTGACATCCGTAAGTTTCTCAGCATTCGC
>DASQYL010000356.1:0-2579 GCA_035639235.1 Pyrinomonadaceae bacterium
GGGAGTTCTTGGCTGAACACTCGTGAGTAGAATCCCGAAATAATTGCTCAAGAGATCCTTCGCTTGATCGCCGCCCCAGCCCTGGGCCATCAAACCAGCGGTGCCGGCAAACTGAATCGGCTCGCCCTGCACGCCGAGCAAGGGACGCGGCACGCTGCCCTGGCGCTCGAGGACGCGCTTCGTCGCGGCCTGAACGGCCAGCGCCGAAAGAATGCTGGCGTTATTTTCATCAACCGACTCGACAATGCCCAGCGTGTTCCCCAGTTGATCGCAGGCCACCCCGCCGACGACAGCCGGTGAAAAATGGCTGCCTCGCACAATCAGTTTGTCAGCCGGCGATGCTGTTAGCGCCGCGAGCGTCGCTTCGATTTTTCCGACCTTGACGTAAGTCGTGCGCGATTCGATTTCGCTGTTCACCGGCTCAGGTGAAAAGATTTGCACGCCCTGACCCGCAGTCAATTTGCTCGGCTTGATTTGCGGAATCGGTGGCAGTCCTCCGATCACCTGCAACACCGAGAGGCCGGTTTGCCCGTCAAGTCCGATCAGGTGCGCGCGGAACTTTTGGCCGTCGCCGGTAATCACCCACAGGTCGGGCGCTAATCGCTGCACAAGCGTGAATGGCGTCGCTTCGCCCGCGGCTTTCGGAGCTACTGTGCTTGCACGTGCATGGACAGTTTGAGTCATCTCGATTTCCGCAACCGCTTGCGGCAAACGCGCCGCGATTGTCTTCCCATCTCCCAGCACCCAGCCGGCAAGAATGCTCGCGTGCATATCTGTCATCAGCGTTTGCGGATCGATGTTTTCGATCGCCACGTTCTCGCCGGATTGTCGCTGCAATAAACGCAGCAGCTTCACCCCCGTCAAACGATGAACGATGGTAACGACTTGAGGCGCAGAGTTAATTTCGTTTGGCACCACGGTGACGCGGGCGGGCAGCTCTGGCGGTTTGCGCGTTGGCCGTCGTTGAATTCGATTTGGTGAAGGACTCTGCACGGCGGCCGCAGCCGGCGGCGCAGTCACGGGCCCGGTCGGCGCGACCACAGTTGATTGCGCCGACACGATAATCGCGCAAACGATTACAATCAGAAGCGCACTTACGATTCGAAATGAAGAACAACCATTCATGATCGATTAAGGCCTTACCAATCTTTTGTATTTGTCATACCCACCGGGGTGCGATTGTCAGTCAAGCGCTGCGATCCAAAACTGATTGCCGGCAACTGAATCTTCCGCGCGCGTCCCTGCTCGTCGTACATGGTCACCACCATCGGCTTTTGCGGTGCCGACAAGGAAACTTCACCGTTGCGATCGAGCATGCTCACCGTCTGCGCTCCGCGGACACCGAAATCATTAACTTGTGGACCTGCATTTAAACCGACCGTCGTTTTAGGTCCCTGTCGTGCCGCTACCGTCGATTCTTTTCCTCTTCCTGAGTCGCTTGTGCCCTGAGAGGTCAGTCCTGACTCATGCGTTTGACCATCCGCTATTATCTTGTCTGCTGGTTTCGGAGCAAGCTGCTCGTTGCCCGTCCCTGACGCTAACGCGGGCGCTTGAGTGTGAGTTCGCTGACTGATGAAAACAGTCGTCCCGACTGCGATCACCAGCACCGCTGCGACGGCTATTGCAGGCGTGCTCATCACAAAACGAAAAATGAAAGGCTGCTTAGGTACATCGCGTTCGCGAGCTATGCGCGCGCGCAAACGCATCTCGAAATCAGCCGGCGCAGTCACCGGATGCAAGCCGCCCACCAACTGGCGCAGACGCCCGCGCTCGCCCCGAAAGGTCGCGCAAGCCGCGCAGACAGACACATGCGCTTCGCTTGTCTCGCTCAGCGGTTGGCTCAACTCCAGTTCGTCAATTTCTCGCCGCACTTCGCGGCACAGGTTCCCACTCATGGCTCACCACCTAAACATAATTGCGCATCTTGTCGCGCAAAAAATTTCGCGCACGATTGATGCGCGACTTAACCGTGCCTTCACTCGTCTGCAAAATCGCCGCGATCTCGTCGTAGCTCTTCCCTTCCACGTCGCGCAGCACCAAAGGCGCGCGATATTTTTCGGGTAACGTGCCTATCGCCTTCTTCACCACCCGGCGCTGCTCTGTGTCGACCAGATTCTCATCCGGTAGAGGCCGCTCGTCCGGCGCATCGAAATCGCGCACATCCTCACCTTCACCGCCCGACAACAAACCCGTCAACGAAACCAGACGGCGACGCTTACGCTTGCGCAATTCGCTGATCGCGAGGTTCGTTGCGATGCGATAGATGTAAGTCGAAAATGCATGCGTCGTTTGATATCGATTGGCCGCGCGATAAACGCGCATGAAAGTTTCCTGCGCCAAATCGACTGCCCCGTCGTAATCGTTCGTCATCCGGTAGATGTAACTCGTGATTTGATTTCGATAGCGGCTGACCAGTTCGGCAAAAGCATCCTCGTCGCCAGCCAGCGTCTCTTCCAGCAGCGCGTGATCGGAAGCCTTCGGCACGACGACCGGCGCCGGCATAGCCGCCGCAAAATTCAAATCTTCGATCGAACTTAACGTTCTCATCGGGCAGGAAGGGCTCTCACTGTAATCGCGGA
>DASQYL010000357.1:0-3487 GCA_035639235.1 Pyrinomonadaceae bacterium
CGTGGCGTCAACCGGTCAGTGTTTTCTTTAGCGTGACGCGACCAGCAAACAAGTTTCTGAACAACGACTGTCACGGACCGTAAGACCGGAGATCGTCTCGCTCCACCAGAGCGTGGTCGTCCAACTTCGCGCGGGGCAGGCGAGCGTCGGACCACCGCGGCTGCCCGATGAACGTCTTCAACTCCACCGATCGAGCCACATCAGTCTGCGTCTGATAATATATATTATGTCGCCGCGGGCTTTGCCTCAAAAAGAGGTTTCCAGCGATCTTTTTGGGGCAAACGCGATTTCTGCCTCAAAAAGAACTTATTACACTGTTACCTCAGTAGGTCTCGCCGGAGCGCGTCCAGATACCGCGTTGTCTGTTCCTGCATCCGTCTTAATTCGTCAGGCGGCATCTCGTCTTCGAGTTCATCCCAAATTGCAAACGCAGTTTTCAGATCAGCATGTCGAAGCATCGTTGTCGCTTGCTCGCGCGTCAATGCCCCGTTCGCTATTAGAGCTTCAATCAAACCGCGCAGCACAACCGCGAAGGCGGCCAATTGGCCTTTCACTTCGGGTTCGCTGGTTGGGAATAAATCGAGTTGTTTTGATGGATTAGTCACGCTTAATGTCGTATATAGTGCCCGTTTCTCGTTATGTCTAACTCGCTTCTTGATCCATCGGCTGCTCGTAAAGGCGCGCAGGAAATCCTTTCCGAACCGGAATTGTTTGACTCCGAACTCGGCTATTTCGAGCTTGGCGAATCTTACTTTCTCAGGCGTCTCAAGTTCGCCCTGCAACTCACATTCACAGGGGGTCGCATAGTGGCCCCCATAATCGCCATAATCGTCGCAGCCCTGTTTGGTTTCCATGAGGGCAAAGCGTTCGCAACCATTTGGGCCGGAATCATCTCTGGTCTAGTCACTCTAGCAACGGGCGTGATTCTAATCATCCTCTACCATTACCTAATCCCCGCGCCGAAGAAGCTAGACGAAATCCTTCGCGAGAATCTAAAAGCCGCGAAACAACAACTCATAGAAGAAAGGCGCAAGGGTGCTCGCGCTGTCGCCCTGGTTGATGAGAATTATCGAAAGTGTTACGAGCAGTTGCACAAGCGAGCGATTATCTTTGAAGTATCCACGGAGATTTGGGAAAGCCAAGTATGCCTAACGGATTCCGGCCAGACGGAAGATTGGCGCGACGCAGACACCTTCATTCTCGAAGGAAAGTTTCACATACGTTACATCAACGACGATATCGAGCCGATACGAGTTCACAACCTCAGGCTTTCAATTATCGATTCTCAAGCCGGGACAGAGTTTGCTCTTAACAAGCATTTCATACATGCCAGTGTCACGCCACCCGACCAGCAGGAAAACTACTATTTCATCGGTTTTATGGTAGGGGCTAAGGAGCAAACAGGCTGGTATTTCCATACCTACTTCGTAGAGGTTCCAGTCGAATGCGCATTAGCCGTGGATGAGGATTATTATCTGCGAATTACTATGGACGCAGGAAAACAGGCCCCGTACTCGGTCGATCTCAAAGTACCTTGGAGAGCAGCTAGAAAAGGCTTTACACGTGTCTCGATCCGGAAGGAAAATCAGCCAAGATAGTTGGCCTGAAAGCGAGTTATTTTATTGTATTTTCAACGACTTAGAGGTATAATTTCGGTGCTTTTGACAACCGAAAACCCTGTCAGTTGCGTCAACAACCAACAGGGTTCCGAACCTAACGCGATGAAGCGCATTAGTTCCGTTTCGGCACGTCTATTGTGCCTTCGTCGCCTGATTAAGACAAGGAGCACAATGGACAATCGAGAACAAAAAGGGCTGCAAATCGCAGCTACCAAAAAGCTCACAAGACGCGGCAATAAGTGGTTCGTTCCTTCTGAATCATCGCCTCGTGCTGAGAGCTACGAAGTCAATCCCGATCCTCGAAACCCTGAATGTAATTGTCCTGACCACGAGTTTCGACAACTCAAGTGTAAGCACATCTTCGCGGTTGAGTTCACGATAAAGCGCGAGCAGACCAGCGACGGAGCTACGATAGAAACGCGCACTCTCAAAGTTACGCGACAGACCTATCCGCAGAACTGGCCTGCGTACAACGCCGCACAAGTAACCGAGAAAGCTGACTTTCAAAGTTTGCTTTACGAGTTGTGCCGCGCAGTCACAGAGCCAGAGCAGCGGCGTGGACGACCGCGCTTGTCGCTGGCCGACATCATCTTTTCTTCGACGTTCAAGATTTACTCGACTGTCTCAGGCCGTCGCTTCTCAACTGATTTGAAAGAAGCGAAAGACAAGGCCTATCTAACGCGACTGCCGCATTACAATTCCGTCTTTCGGTATCTCGAAGCTGACGCGCTCACTCCGTACCTCTACGAATTGATTACGACTAGCAGCTTGCCCCTCAAGTCAATCGAGTCAGACTTCGCCGTTGACTCTAGCGGTTTCAGCACCGGCCAATTCATGCGCTGGATCGACGTGAAGTATGGGAAGGAAGAAGATCGCCGCATGTGGCTCAAAGTTCATTTGATGTGCGGCGTCAAGACGAACATCGTCACGTCGGTTGAAGTCAGCGACGGCTACGCGCATGACTATCACTACTTCAAGGGGCTGGTTAACAAGACTGGCGAGAACGGATTCAAGATGAAGGAAGTGTCTGCCGACAAAGCGTATCTCGGCGGCGAGAATCTTCTGACGACGTTGCGTCACGGCGCGATCCCTTACATTCCGTTTAAGTCCAACTCGAAACCTAGTGCGCTTTCAACGTACGGTGCGAAGTCTGCGTTGTGGGATCGCATGATCCATTTCTACAATTTTCATCGCGAAGAATTCCTGACCCACTATCACAAACGGTCAAACGTCGAAACCACGTTCAGCATGATCAAAGCGAAGTTCGGCCATCGGTTGCGAAGTAAGAGCCTGATCGCACAGACCAACGAAGCCCTGTGCAAAGTGCTTTGCCACAACATCTGCGTAGTGATTCAATCAATGCACGAGTTCGGCGTTGAACCGACGTTTCTGGCGGAGGCGGCTTAATTCGTTATAGGAGGCTTATGAGCAGAAATAGCAGAGCTAAGAGCCAAAAGAAAAGGAAGGGCCGTAAAAAGAGAAACCGCACAAGCAGCACTGGCAGCGCAGGCGCGCTTACTCAGCAGCAAGCAGAGCGCGGCATCAAAAACTTATTTGACCCAAAGAAGCTAACGGCACCCACTGAAATAAATGATGACATTAGATCATTCTGTCGAAGCATCAGCGATCTCGAAACCTTTTTTCTCGATGTCGAGCCCGAGCCGTGGTCGAGGCAATCTTGCTGTAATTTGAACGTTAACGAATACATTAGGAGCCACGGCGGAAAAATGATTTGCGGCTATAAAATCTGGTATCACAAACCAATCTATATTGAAGCCGAGCGCCATGCAGTGTGGGAGAAGGACGGGACGTACAAAGACATCTCTTTTAACGCTGATGGTGAGAATAGGATTTTGTTTCTTCCTGAT